>ONYJ01000048.1 GCA_900322025.1 uncultured Bacteroidales bacterium
ACCGGCCACCAAGAAAGTGGCAGCTAAACCGGCCACCAAGAAAGTGGCAGCTAAACCGGACACCAAGAAAGTGGCAGCTAAACCGGCCACCAAGAAAGTGGCGGCTAAACCGGCCACCAAGAAAGTTACTGCTAAAAAAGCAGGCAAGAAATAATAAATGCCAAACTCTTACACATTCCCAAAAACAGAAAGACTTAAATCGAGAACAGATATTCTCAGACTTATGTCTAAGGGATGGCGTGTGGAAAGTTTCCCGCTACTTGCAAAATATTCGTTCGATAAAAATGCAGCTGAAAACCCCGGACTTCCTAATAAAGTTATGGTTATTGCTCCCAAAAAACTTTTCAAGAGGGCAGTAGATCGTAACCTTCTAAAACGGCGTATCAGAGATGCATACAGACTTAACAAACAAGTTCTTGCTCCTGCTTCCATTCTCATAAGTTTTACTTATATAGCAAAGGAAAAACTGCCTTATTCAAAAATAGAGCAGGCTGTTAAAAAACTGCTTCTGAAAATTGCAGAGAGGTCCAATATTACCGTCCCTCCTAAACAGACTGAACGCACTAACAAGGGATGTATCGGTGTTTTGGCTTTTCCTTTTGTGTTACTTATAAAGTTTTACCAAAGGTGTCTATCTCCTCTCAAACCCCCTACCTGCAGATTCACACCATCGTGTTCGCAATATGCCCTTGAGGCTTTTCGCAAATATGGACCTTTCAAGGGATTATATTTGGCAATCAAGCGTCTTGCCAGATGCCATCCGTGGGGTGGAAGTGGCTACGATCCTGTTCCTTAGGGCATAGAACTGCATTTAGGCCTGTAATTTTTGTTTACAGATTTTTACCATAGAACCTTCTGTATATAGGGGTTCTGTCTTCAAACTCTTTAGACAACGAATCTATATCGTCTGTTGGTATATCTTCCAGAGCCAGCATTATAAGCCCATCTACACAATTATTAAAATCCGGATCCACATTATACTCTATAATTTTGGCTCCCATTTTTATATATTTTTTCAAAAGTGCAGGAAGTCTGTATTGTCCACCGCTAATCTTCAGAAGATAGCGGTCGAAGGCCTCTAAGTTATTCATTTTCCCGTGCAAAAGAGCCTCCGCATCAACTCGTCCAAAGTCTTGAACAAACGGATTCTTAGGGTTAATCATTTGCACGCAATCCGGATTGCTATGGAATTTTCTTAGATAGTATATCATTATGCTTCTATAAAGCATAGGATACCAAGAACTTATACTAACAGGCCCTATTAGGTATTTATACTCGGGATATTTAACCATTGTATATAACAAACCCTTTAGTAACAACAACAGGGCAAGAGTATCTTTCTGATGGTTAACGCACACAAAAGAACGACCGAGCTCAGCACTCTTAGAGAGCATATCCGAAAACTTTTCTGAGTATCTAAATAAAGAGTCGGTATAAAATCCCTTTAATCCTCTCTGAGCTAATATCTCTTTGCCGAGTCCTATTCTGTACGCTCCTACAAGATCTTGATTTTCATAATCCCACAGCACTAAATGCAGATAGTACTCATCGTAGGAGTCTGTATCCATTGCATTATTTGTGCCTTCTCCTACTGCCCTAAAAGCCTCTTCTCTCCTCAATGCAATTTCTCTCATCAGGTTAGGTATCTGGCTATAAGAGAACAGGTAACAGGAAAGTGAGCCTACATCAAAAAGATGACTCTCCGGATTCTCTTTCATTTCCTTGTGTATCAGATCAACCGGAACCGGATCTATAAGTTTGCAAGTATAGGTGTTCTCATCTTTCTCATGCACATCTGCCTCAAGAAGGTAGGAGCGGCTCCTAAGAAATTTGGCAACAGACTTATCGTCCTGAAATTTTGCCAGTTCGGAATGTTGAATCAAAGAGCCTATTCTTACTTTTATCTCTTTGCCTTTTTTATCGAAAAGCTCTCCCGTAAATCTAAGATCGCTGAGTTTTGTGCTTATTCGTCCCAACCACTGAAAATATTTGGAATTTTTTCCATGGAAATACAGAGGTATTACCGGACAATTGGATTTGCGAATCTGCTTGCACAGATATGTTGCCCATTCTGCATCCTCAACTACCTTTCCCTGAGTATTCCAAGAAGAGACCTCGCCAGCCGGAAAAAGAACCAGTGCGCCTCCTTTCTGCAGATGTTCCTCTGCTTGCCGGAGCCCGGATATGGAAGATGTGGTAAACTTGCCAAAGCCGTAAGTAGTATTAACGGCTATAAAATGTTCTGATATGTTGGGAATTTTGGACAATACAAAGTTGGTAAGAATTTTTACATCCGGCCTTATATGCCCTAATATGCTAAGTGCCGCCATGCCGTCCAAACCACCAAAAGGGTGATTAGATGTTATTACTACTCCGCCTTCCTTAGGGATATTTTCCAAGCCCGCAGCATTTACATTAAGAGTAACATCCAATGCCTCCATAAGTTTGTCGGCAAACTCCACTCCCTTATAATCTTTCAAACGGTCATAAAGCTCGTTCAACTTGTCGAGCCCCGCAATCTTCATTGTCATGGCCGCCACAAGATTGCCCGGA
Source organism: uncultured Bacteroidales bacterium (assembly GCA_900322025.1). GTDB lineage: Bacteria > Bacteroidota > Bacteroidia > Bacteroidales > UBA932 > Egerieousia. The sequence goes on from ONYJ01000048.1 coordinate 2,554, forward strand.
AGTCCAGGAATCTTCAGCGACTTCTTTACTTCGCTTTTATTGATTACTTTTGCACTCATAGCACTATGCCAACCAAAGACAAAGATACAATAAAAAAGGAGATAATACCCCTGCTACCTCAGGAGCCCGGAGTTTACAGGTTTCTGGATTCTACCGGAAAAATCATATATGTTGGCAAGGCAAAGAATCTTAAAAAGAGAGTAAGCTCTTACTTCACTTCAGAGAACCGCTTAAATGCCAAAACACAAGTTTTGGTTAGCAAAATTGCAGATGTAAAATATACCATCGTTGAAAACGAGCAAGATGCGTTTCTTTTAGAAAACAACCTTATTAAAGAAAACCAGCCTCGCTATAATATTTTGCTGAAAGATGGCAAAACCTATCCTTGGATTTGCATAAAAGCGGAACCTTTTTCAAGGGTATTTATCACAAGAACATTAACCCGAGACGGATCGTTATACTTTGGACCTTACAGCTCTGCTACTTATGCGCATAGCATGATAGAAATGTTTAACACTATGTTCAGGCTCAGAACCTGCAATCTCAAACTTAATCAGCAAGATATTGCAGGCAATAAATTCAAAGAGTGCCTGAACTTTCATATAAACAAATGCCACGCACCCTGCACTGGTAAAATATCGGAAGAGGCTTATAATGATTCTATAGATGCTATTAAGAATATCTTAAAAGGCAATGCCTCGCAAATGATAAAAGTTTTTAAGGAGAGAATGCAAAAAGCTGTTGATAAGTTGGAGTACGAGCAGGCTCAAATATATAAAGAGAGAATGCAAATGCTATCTAACCACTACAACAAATCTTTGATAGTACAACCAACGCTTACAAATCTGGATGTGTTCTCCATAGTGTTCACACGCACCATAGGCAGCCGTTCAAAGATTACCCCTTTAGATAAGTTTAATGAACAAAAAGCCGCAATAACAGAAATGTCTGTCTATGATGAATCGGCTATACTCGAACAGAGAACAGGGGATATTTACGGAGACTTAGGCACAGAAAAGGTGGCAGAGAAAAGCTGTGTGAAAATAAATTCTGCATTCGGCAATTATTTTAAGGTTGTAAACGGCTGTATTACCCGAGTTCTCAATCTGGAACTTAAAATGCCTATAGACATATCGGATGCAGAAATCTTAGCTCAGTTTATGCTGAGTGTTTATAATATTCTTCTGCAGGCCAATGAAAAACCAAGCCGCGAGATTATAGTTCCTTTTCTCCCAACAGAAGGCATCTTATCTGCCGAGTACAACATTCATATACCCCTCAAAGGCGACAAATTATCTCTCCTGACTCTCTCCACAAAAAATGCCAAAACTTTTATGCTTCAAGCTCTAAAACAAGAAGCTATGAAGAATTCGCAAGACAAAAAAAGCATAGGAGTGGAAATGCTCAAACAAGATCTGCAACTTGAGCAGGCGCCCATACACATAGAGTGCTTCGATAACTCCAACATTCAAGGTACTAATCCGGTAGCTTCTTGTGTGGTGTTCCGCAATGGCAGGCCTTCCAAAAAAGACTACCGCAAGTTCAAGATTAAAAGCGTGGTGGGAGCTAACGACTTTGCTTCTATGTACGAAGTTGTTTATCGCCGATATTCCCGAATCTTACAACAGAATAAAGAAGACCTGCCTCAGCTTGTTGTTGTAGATGGTGGCAGAGGGCAGCTGAACTTTGCCTATCAAGCTCTTAAAGATTTAGGCTTAGAAGATTTACCCATCATAGGTATAGCAAAAAGGTTGGAGGAGTTGATAAGACCGGGCGACCCCAATCCTCTTTTTCTGGATAAAAATTCTCCGAGCCTGAAAATTATAATGCAGTTAAGAGATGAGGCTCACCGCTTTGGCATTACATTCCACAGAAACCTTAGAAGCAAGCAGCAGGCACATAGCGAACTATCAGAGATAAAGGGAGTTGGCGATATTACAACACAAAAACTACTGCAACATTTCAAGAGCGTTGCAAGAATAAAGCAGGCCTCCGAAGAAGAACTGGCCACTGTTATCGGAAAGTCTGCTGCACATAAAGTCTTCAACCACTTCTGTCAGTAAACTTTTGCTTCTTTCAATAAAGCGAGATTCCTAACAACAGAGTACAATAGTTGCGAGAACCATTCCCACTATATGTCTTGATTGGAGAAAGTGTAGCGTTGCCTATGTCGCAAGGCTTGTTGGTTCGGGCATATCTAACGCCTACATACATCGGAAAACCAAGTCTAAAGAAATGACCTTTCAGCATAATGTCTGTACCGAAAGAATAGCGGTCTTCCCATTTATAGTGAGAACCGGCATAAAAATCCATTACGCCACCATACGTACGAAGAAACTCTATTCGGCTATAATCTACAAAAGGAATTACCTGCAATTGCTGTAAATAGGCTATAGGTCCTATTGAAATATCTCCAAGATATAGAGGGATAGCATAGTCTGCAGTGGCTCTGAACATATTGCGGCCATACATATCCTCTGTAAAACCTCTTGGAATATCCAAGTGATTATCTAACCAGTATTTGCGCTTGTCTGCCATCTGCCGCTGAAACGCTGCAGAGAGCCTGAGCCCTTGATTAAGAGCAAGGCCCGGCATATAGCCATAGACATAGGCAGAAAACAACGAGCCAAAATATGGAGCTCCCTCCGGACTCAGCGATGCAGCCACCCTGCCGCCCATACCCCAGCGAGGATAAACCTGTGCCTTTGCCACAGACTGAATTTTGTAAATCGCTAAAGATAAATTGGCTTGATGTCTGTTTATTTGAATCAAATCTGTTCCTTCTGCAATAAGCTGACTATTCTTAAAGCTCCAACTAACAGCAGGTGTAATACCCCTCAGCCAACCATCAGCCTCCCATGTCAGCGGGATATAGGCAGATAAAGAACTTCTGAAAGAATACCTGCCCTTCTTATACATTACCTTGTCGTTGAAGTGCGCACTTCCCTCTATTACAGGATACCAGCCAGACCAGTTAATGGTTGTGTGAGCCGAGTGCAAACTTTTTGACTCACCTAAACCTCCTTTGTTATTTTTATAGGCATAGCCAAACATCGCCCTCATGGTTCCCAATGTATTCTGCGAATAAACAGAAAGGCCGGGCAACGCTTCTTCGTAAAAGCTATCGTAATCGCCGGAAGTTTCACCGGTGTATTCGGCATAAACAGGAGCCCAAGAGTGTATCCTAAAAAGGTTTGCACCCTTGCTATATTCTTTATCTGAAAATATATCGGTAGAGGTTTTTTCTGCATTCTCAAGCTTTAATGCATAATCTGCAAGAGCCTTACCATATTTTTCTTGATACTGATTTGCAAGTTCTGTGGCTAACGGATAACTGAATTCCATATTAGAAGGCACTTCTATATCTGCCAAGACCTCTTTAAACGGGAACTTACCTCTATCTCCTACAGACTTAACTATGAACAGACTACCATCTTCGGCAAAACTATATTCCGTAATTTCGGTTGAGGCAGAAGCTATTCTGATTTTCTTTGTCTCTATATTCATCCTGCAAAGAGTGGAAGCTCCAAACATATCTGTCAAAAAAAACAATTCGCCTTTGTATTCCTTCAGATTTTTTATCGTATGAAAAGAAGGGGAAAGAATTTCTTCTCGATATTCAACTGGAGTGCCTCTGTCTAACCCATATCTGCCCCTGACTATACTTACCCCTCTATCGTCTAAAATGGCATAATATACCTCATATTCAGACATTTCTACAGCATCGGCTTGGCTCGGTTTATACTTGCTTATAGCATAAGCAACAATTTGCCCTTCTGCACTGAATGTGGGATATTTAAGAGAATCTGCCCCGAAGGATTTTGCATCTACGCTATGTATAAAAGAATGCATTGCGGCA
>ONYJ01000113.1 GCA_900322025.1 uncultured Bacteroidales bacterium
CCAAAAGGTATTTGTCCGGAGGGCTGGAGCGTACCTACCAAAGAAGACTGGGAAGATTTAGCCAAAGCTCTCAGTGGCAAAACTCACCCCTTCCTCTCTTCATGGAGCGGAGTGGGTAACTTTGTAATGAATACCGCCACTTTTAACGGAAGCAAGTTCTGGCCTTTCAGCATAAATACAAATCCGGATAATTCTGTGGGATGGAATGCCTTATCGGGAGGCATGAGCCAAAATTCTCATCATAATTTTCAAGGCCTTTTGACTTACGCCTATTTCTGGAGTTCTGCAGAATCGGATTCTAATCATGCCTACTATAGGTACCTATACTACGATCTGCCAGACTTCCCGTTTAATTACGCTCTAAAGGAAGGGCCGGGATTTTCTGTAAGATGCGTAAAGAAAAAATAGCCCCTACAGCTTAAAAGCCTCTAATTCGGCAACGGCAATAGCCAATTCTTTCTCTGCCTGCAAACACCTACTATAGGCAGAACAGAAGTATTCCATCTCTAACAGATAGTTTAGTAAAGAAAGTTCGCCTCCCCTATATGCCTTGTAGAGAAGTTCGTCTGCACGACTATTCACAAAAAACTTCCTATAATCAGATACTACTTGCTCCAATCCAACCGCCTTTGTATATTTAGCCTTTAACGATAAATAATACTGCCAACGAGCGTCTTGCAGTTCTTTTTTTATCTGTGCAACCTCTAACTTAGCCATGCTTACCTTTCCTCTGTTTTCCCACAAAGGAATAGTAATCCCTATTGTTAAACCGCTTAGTTTCTCTGTCTTTAGATATTCTCCTGCAAAGCCCACAGAAAAACGCGGAAGGGTAGCTCTGCGCCTTACCACTATATTTTTTTCGGCTTCGCTTACTCTCGATTCTAAATATGCTAATGCCGGATTTTCTTGCTTCACATTTGAAAACCATTGTTCAAAATCTGAAAAAAGCACAGGAGCACTATAAACAGTATCGTCTAAAAAAACATACTCGCCACCATTCATGGTTTCCAGATTAGCACGCACCTTAACACGCTCCGCCTCAACTGCAAAAAGTTCTGCCTCAATATTGGCAAGATTCATCTGAGACTTATTGTACTCCAATATGTTAGTCTGCCCCTCATCCAACATCTTCTTATGGGCGGCTAAAATCTGCCTGGCATTATTAAATTGTCTGAAATAAAGGCTCGTCAATGCGTTGTAATATATCAGTTCTAAACATAGTTTTTTTGCAGAGAGCATAAGCTCCATTCTTTCTGCCTTATACAGATACTCCAAAGAAGTGCTTTTCTGCACCTGAACTGCTCTTTTGGAAGAATACAGAGAAGGAAAATCGAAAGACTGCTTAACGCTGACATTTTTCTTACCGCCGGCAATTCCCCACATATACCCAAATTCAACCTCCGGATCTGCCAGATAGGTAGAAGTGCGGTTTTCCGCCTGAGCCAGCTCTTTTTGTTCTCTAAGTTTTTTTAAGGTAATGTTGTTCTTTTCTATATCTCTCAGTACTCGTTCTACAGATTCTTGAGAAAACAGTTGCGATACCGTTATGGCAGCTAAGAATAAAAGAATTATTTTTTTCATTTCACTTGTCCTCGATTTATTTTTTTCTGATACCATTGATACAGAATCGGCATAACAAATATATTCAGAAGAGTAGAGGTTATAAGACCTCCTAATACTACTATCGCCATAGGGCTTTGTATTTCATTTCCAGGCTTATCTGCATTGATAATTAAAGGTATAAGCGCAAAGGCAGAAGTAAGCGCCGTCATAAGTATCGGATTCAGACGGTCTGCCGAGCCAAGCAAAATGGTTTCTGTAAGGCCAAGCCCTTCTTGCTGAAGGTGCTGATATCTGGAAATAAGCAATATACCATTTCTGGTAGCCACTCCAAAAAGAGTAATAAAACCAATAATGGAAGGTATGCTCACTACTCCCGATGTAAAGAATACAGCTAATACTCCCCCTATCAACGCCAATGGAAGGCTCACTAAAACAAGTAGCGATAAGGATACTTTCTTAAACTCTCCAAACAGCAGCATAAATATGATAATCAACGATATAAGCGTTGCTATCGCAAGTGTTCTGGAGGCCGACTTGGCACTTTCAAACTGCCCTCCATACTCTATCATATATCCTTCTGGAAGAGCAACTTTATCGGAAACTCTGTCTTTTATATCCTTAACCACACTTGTTACATCGCGTCCGGAAACATTTGCAGACACCACCAATTTTCGGTGCACATTTTCTCTGGAAATGGTGTTCGGACCACCAACAGAAACTATCTGTGCTACAGCATCTAAAGGAACTTTATTGCCATCTTCTGTATCTATCATGGCCTTGCCAATATCATCAAACCTACTGGTGTATTCCTCGTCTAATTTCAGAATAATATCAAAGCTACGAGTACCCTCATAGATATCTCCAACTTTC
>ONYJ01000047.1 GCA_900322025.1 uncultured Bacteroidales bacterium
ATAGTGCAGGCTATAGATTATCTGAAAATCAAGAATAAAATAGCTCCAAAGAGTTTAGAGATATACTCTAAAATAAGAAAAATAGTACCTAAGTTTATAGAAGACAAACCTAAGTATGAAGAAATAGCTGCGCTTGTTGCATTTTTGCGGGCTGAGGATTAGCTAATGGTATATTTGCTGTAGAAGATATATTGGCACTTGGCAAAACAGATGGCGCAGAAACCATATAAGTTTTTCTTTCTGAATTTAATTGTAGTGATATGAAATATGCATTGGTAACAGGAGGCTCAAGAGGAATAGGGGCCGCAATATGCAAGGAACTTGCAAGGAACGGATATCCGGTACTAATCAACTATGTAAGCAGAGAAGACGCTGCCATAGAAGTGAAAAGAGAGATAGAAAAAGAGGGTGGCATAGCGGAAATCTTGAAGTTTAACGTGGCAGAACCTAAGGAGATAGATTCTGCTTTAGATAGTTGGGGGGCTACACACCCAGACGATTACATCGCCGTGCTTGTAAACAATGCCGGAATACGCAGAGATGGGCTTATGATGTGGATGGAGGATTCTGATTGGTACGATGTGATAAACATACATTTGCATGGCTTTTTCCATGCTACTCGTAAACTGATTACTCCTATGGCTAAGAAGAAGTGGGGTAGGGTGATAAGTGTGGCCTCGCTGTCTGGCATAAAGGGTATGCAGGGGCAAACCAATTATTCTGCAGCCAAGGGGGGAGTTATTGCTGCCACCAAAGCCTTGGCTCTTGAGGTAGCCAAGCGTAATGTTACGGTAAATGCGGTGGCCCCCGGTTTTGTAGAAACCGATATGACAAAAGAACTGGACCAGAATACTCTGCGCGAAACTATACCGGCCGGTAGATTTGGCACGGCAGAAGAGGTTGCAGATCTTGTAGCGTTTTTGGCATCGGAGAAGGCTGCATATATAACCGGTCAGGTAATAGAAATAAACGGTGGACTGAATACATAGTATTTTGCTTTTTAAGCGTATTTTATGCCGGAGTGGAAGGGCAAAACGGGAGGAGGCGATAAGAATCAGGGCCTTCTGATAACTATCCTTAAAAGAGTGAATATAAGGGTGATATATTGTTTGCTCCCGTTTGTTGTATGCTATTATTTGATATTTGCACCACGGCGAGCATATTCTATTTACTCATATCTTAGACGCCGGCAAGGTTTTTCTTTCTTTAGAGCTGCCATAGGTACTTACCGCAATCATATACTCTTTGGAAAATTTCTATTGGATCGTTTCTATATTTTTGCCGGACACAGAGAGCGTTACAAGATAAGTAATATGGAAAAAGAATTGGTGGAAAAGTACTTTTCAACACCCAAACCGCTCGTGATGGTGAGTGCTCATGTCGGAAATTTTGAAATATCTTCTTATTTATGCGGTAAACTCTCAAAAAAGCTTAATGTTCTTGCCTTTGCTGGAGAAACTGAGCAGATGCAGAAGTTTCGTACTATGGCAATGGAAGAGAACAATATAGAGATAATAGGTGTATCGGAAACCATGGAACATATCTTTAAGATTAACGATGCTTTTGCCAATTCCGAGGCCCTTACTCTTACAGGCGATAGGGTATTTACCGGTAGAAGAAATCAGAAGTTTAATTTTCTTGGCAAAGAGGCCATATTTCCAACGGCTATATACAATATGGCGGAGCGTTATGATGCAGACCTTATAGCTATGTTTGTTCTTTGGGCTGGCAAGAACTTTACTTACAAGATAGTAGTGGAACCTATCACAATAGATTCTTCAATCAAGGGGCGCGATGCAAGGGCGCAAGCATACGGGCAGGCTTATGTTTCCATATTGGAAAAAGTTGTGAAAGAATATCCGCTACAATGGTTTAATTTCTACAATTTCTGGCGTACCACAGGCAGTACAGATTATGAGAAAAATTGAAGACATATCGGCGTTGGATATAGAGATAATACTTCCGCATCGCAATCCTTTTTTGCTTATAGACAAGCTTATATACTACAACAGCGATACCTTGGCGGTAAAGACATCTTTTCTCGTAAAGCGAGAAGGTGTGTTTGTTAGTGGAGATACTTTATCCGCGGCAGGGCTATTGGAGAATATTGCTCAGAGTTGTGCTGCCAAGATAGGTTTTTTTGATTGGCTTAACGAATTGCCTGTTAAGCCCGGGGTAATTGGTTCCGTAAAAAACTTAAAAATTCATACTTATCCTAAAATAGGACAACTCTTGATAACAGAAATAACGCCTGTAACGGAAGTTTTGGGAGTTATGCTTGCAAATGCCGTGGTGCGTTCAGAATCTGGCGACAGCATTGCAGAAGCAACAATAAAAGTGGCAGTTTAGAGTATATAAACATGGTACAGATTATAGCAGACAATATAATCTCCGGATTAGGTAAAACTACTTTAGAGAATCTGAATTCCATACGGCAGGGCAGAACGGCCCTGAAAGAGAATTTGCAATTTAGGGTACCGGATGGCGGTAAAGTGGTGGTTGCTACTATGGACGATTCTCTTATCGATACTTCTATAGCCGAGTCAAAGGCTACAAGGTTAGAGAAGTTTATGATGTCTTCTGTTAAGGAGGCTTGTGGTAACTTAGGTGATGTATTGTCTTTACCTTCAACGATTTTTATTTTTTCCACAACTAAGGGGAATATAGCCTATCTGGAGAGCAACGCTAAAATTGCTGCATTATGGCATTCTGCAAAAGTAGTGGCGGATTATTTCGGCAATCCTAATACTCCCATAACTATATCTAATGCCTGTATCAGTGGCGCTGTTGCTATTATAGTGGCTAAGAGATTATTGGATGCAGGATTATATGATACAGCTGTAGTTGTTGGGGCAGACGAAGTTACAGAATTTGTTGTTTCTGGTTTTGGCTCTTTTAAGGCTTTGTCTGATGAGCCCTGCCGGCCTTTTGATGCAAATAGGAAGGGGCTGAATTTGGGAGAAGCTGTGGGAACCATAGTGCTGCAATCTGTGCGCTCAGTTGGAGAGATAAAACAGAATAATTGTTTTGCTGTGCCGCAATTTGTAACGGCAGGGGCAATAAGTAACGATGCAAATCATATATCGGGACCTTCCAGAACAGCCGAAGGGCTTTACAGGGCAATAATGCGCACCCTTTCGCTTCCTTATGGCTCAAAAGCCGAAGGGCTTGCCGAGGGGGGCTTTATCAATCCTCATGGAACAGCCACCATGTACAACGATCAGATGGAGAGTTTGGCCATTTTTAGAAGTGGCTTGGACAGTTTACCTGTATCGCCTCTTAAAAGCTATTATGGACATACCTTAGGAGCTTCTGCCGTGATAGAAACTATTCTTTCTGCACATTTTATGGATGAGGGTTGGTTGCCTGCTGCAATAGAGTATCAAACGGCTGGATGTACCCCGTCTCCCAAAGTAAGTTCTTCTGTGAGAGAGATAGAGGCCCAATGGTTTCTAAAAACGGTTTCTGGTTTTGGTGGTTGTAATGCTGCCCTGAAAGTGGAAAGGATGTCGCCGGCATTGAGGTGGGCGGATACTAAGCCTACAAATAATGTAGATATAGAAGTTCTGGATACTTTCTGCATAGATTATGAGGGAGAAGTTAAAGACTACCTGTCTCATATATATAGTAGTTCCCAGATTATGTATCCTAAATTCCACAAGATGGATTTATTGTGCAAGGCAGGCATAATAGCAGGTGAGCATATATTAAAAACGGTATCAGAAGACGATACAACTGCGTTGGTTTTTATGAATGAGAGCTCTTCTTATTGTGCCGATAGTGAATATAATCAAACAATTAAAGCAGATAGTTTTTATCCATCGCCGGCGGTATTTGTATATACGCTTCCGAGTATCGTAATGGGAGAAATATCCATTCGCCATAAACTATACGGAGAAGGTACATTTTTCATAGAAGAATGTTTTAATCGCAATATGGCTTTGGAATATATACGATGTTTATTCTGCGAAGGGGTGGCCAAACGTGCGCTACTATGTTGGATAGAAGTAAGAAACAACAAATGTTCGCTTTCTGCAGAACTTATCTGTTGCTTGTAGAAAATAGAAGAAGATTTCAAAATCTTTTGGTAAATTGCGCATCTAAATAACCAAAGTTATGGATACGCAAAAACTAAAACTCCAAATAATAGAGGCTCTGAATTTGGAAGAGCTTGTTCCTGAAGATATTAATGAAGAAGCTCCTTTGTTTGGGCCAGATGGTTTAGGACTCGATTCCATAGATGCACTTGAGTTGATTGTGATGTTAGAGAAGAATTATGGAATAAAACTATCCGATCCGGCCAAAAGTAAAGAAGTGCTTTCTACCGTAAACTCTATTGCAGCATACATAGCAGCTAATAAATAGTGTGTAATGTATGGGCAGATAGCTATAACCGGCGCCGGCATTATTTCGGCTTTGGGCGTAGGTCTTGGGCAGACCTATGATGGCTTGTTGTCCGATAACTGTCCGATAGGAGTACCTAAACACCTTGCAACTATTCATACAAATCTCCCTTGCGGGGAGGTGGATTTTTCGAATAGCCAGTTATATAGGCTTGGTGCTGTTGATACCTCGATGGTTTTGCCACGCTCTTCTCTTTTGGGAATAGTTGCGGCAAGGCAGGCCGAGGAGTCTGCTGGTTTTGATTCAAGTTGCCGTATAGCATTTATTAACGGAACAACCGTAGGAGGTATGGATATTACAGAAGGCTATCTTCTGAAGTATTTAGAAACAGACGAATATAACAATTTAATTCCGTTGCATTTAGCGGGCTACTCTACAGATGCTATCGCAGATTCATTATCGAGTAGCGTAGCTTTTTCCGATACAATATCCACGGCTTGTTCAGCGGCCGCTAATGCTATTGCCTTTGGAGCCGAGCTTATACTATCCGGCAGGTTTGATGTAGTAATAGCCGGTGGAGTGGAGTGTATAACCAAGTTTCATTTCAATGGTTTTAACTCGTTGATGATATTAGATAATCAACCGTGTCGGCCTTTTGATGCAAATAGAAGGGGATTGAATCTTGGAGAGGGAGCTGCTTATCTTGTATTGGAAAGCAGGGAACATGCGCAAAGTCGTAAAGCTCCCATAAAGGCATATCTCTCCGGATGGGGAAATAGCTGTGATGCCTACCATCAGACAGCCTCTTCTCCAGATGGGCGTGGGGCACTTATGGCTATGCAGAAGGCTCTGGCTAAGGCTGTTCTAAGAGCATCGGATATAGACTACATAAATGCTCATGGAACAGGTACACAGAATAACGATTTGTCTGAAGGAGTGGCTTTAATGGAACTTTTTGGAGAAAAGATGCCGTATGTAGGTTCTACAAAGTGCTTTACGGGGCATGCTACAAGCGCAGCCGGTGCCTTGGAAGCAGTAATTTCTCTTTTGTGCATTGAGAATAGTTTTATACCGGCTAATCTCAGGTTTGAGCAAAAGGAGCCTGCTCTGAGTTTTTCTCCTGTTTCCAAAACACTCACTGGTGTGGAATTGCGGCATATAATGTCTAATTCTTTTGGCTTTGGAGGGAATGATACATCGTTGATAATTTCATCTCCGCAATTATGAGCAAGAGCAATGTTTACATACTATCGGCCTCTCAGATTTCTGCACAGGAACCTTTTTGCGCAGCCTCGGATTTCTTGCCTATAGGCAGTAGAGGCATGGTGCCGTGCAAAGAACCTGACTACAAATCTTTTATTTCCCCTATGGTTCTCAGGCGAATGAGTTCGGTGCTCAGAAGAAGCATTGCGGTTACAAAGGATGTGTTAAAAAAAGCAGGAATAGAATGTCCGGATGCTATAATTACCGGTACAGGCCTTGGTTGCATATCGGATACGGAGTCTTTTTTGTTGAAGATGGTTAAGGAGGGAGAAACTATGCTCAACCCATCTAAGTTTATAACCTCCACTCCCAATACAATAGGCTCTCAGATAGCCATACATCTTGGCTGTAATGGTTTTAATTCTACACACTTACATGATGGATTGGCATTTGAAAATGCTATGTTGGAGTCTTTTCTGTTGTTGAGCAGGGGAGAACTTTCTAATGTATTGTTATGTGCTGCCGACCAGCTCACGGAAACCATGTATTCTCTTTTAGACAGGGCGGGTATATGGAAAGACTTGCCTTCTTCAGAAGCTTCGGTTGCATTTATGTTGTCTTCCAACTCTCACAACGCAGTTGCGCGTATAGACGATGTGGTTATCAGCAGAAATAATCATTTAAGGGAATTGGAGCGTATGCTGTTGCAACACAATCTTTCGTGGGAAGATATAGATACCATAATAACCTCCGATTTTGGCGGTATGGAGAGTAATGAATTTGCTTTTCTTCCGCAAGGAAAGAGAATATTAACATACAAACAGTATAGCGGTCAATTTCTTACTGCATCGGCGATAGGAACTTACATAGCCTGCGGTATGCTGGAAAGTAACAAGGCGCAAAAGATGTTGCTTGTAAACTATTGCCGTAACACTTATTCATTTACTTTGTTTTCGAGCCTATGTACAAACTGATTCTTTTGTCTGTAGTACAGAGTGCCCTTTTGGTGGCAGGACAGATGTTCTTGAAGTTTACTATGAACAAAATAGATAAACTGGCTTTTACTTGGCATTGCATAAAGCAATTACTCACAGATTTGAATTTTTTGCTTTGTGGGCTTTGTATGGGTGGTGGCTCTATATTGTGGTTTTACATTCTCCGCAAATATCCTTTTAGTGCGGCCTACCCTATGATAAGTTTTAGTTATGTACTTGGACTTATAGTTGCAGCGGTTGTTTTTAAAGAGCATATACCGGCTATAAGATATATAGGCGTGGCTCTGATAATTTTAGGAGCAATCCTTGTTGTGCAAAAATAAATTGTTAAAGACAAACAAGAAGGGCATTGTCATGAAAACAACTTTTTTGAAAACATACTTAATAATAGTGCTGATTTCTTTTACGGGACTTGGACAGGCTATGGCTCAGAGCGCTCAGGAAAAAGTTGTGTTTGAAAAGATAGTAGCCTCTGCTGCCAATATGCAGACTATGAGTGCCGATTTTACAGAAAAGAAACAGCTTAAAATGCTGAGCGAGGAAGTTGTTAATACCGGTAAAATATGGTATAAATCACCGGCTTATATGCGTTGGGAGTATGATAACAAGAACTATGGGGTTTATAGCCCTCGGGGTGGCTATATGGTACGCAACGGGCAGAGAGAAGGGGCGTTATCCAGAGGGTTTTCCAATATGGGAAGAATTATAACCGGTCTTATCAGTAAGTTTTCGGGAGAGGTAAAAGACTTCGCCTTGTCTTATAAGGTAGAAGGTAAAGAGCTTATAATAAATGTGCAACCCACTTCTGCAAAAATGAAAGGAGCAGTGGAGCGCATAATAATGAAGTTTGATACCTCGAGTACTCTTATCCGCAGTTTTGAGATAGTTAATACAGCCGGCTGTACACTAATTACATTTTCTTCTGTTAGCATAAACGCTGATGTTGATCAGCAACTTTTTAACTGATACTATGAAGTCGGCGGGGTTATTTCGGATACAGGATTGTGCTTTTGAAGGAAATACTATAAAGGCGCACGTGGGCATCTGCAAAACTCATTGGATATTAGGTTGCCATTTTCCCGGAAAGCCGATAGTGCCCGGAGCTCTGCTGGTGGAATTGCTGGAAGAGCTGTGCAGTGTAGCTCTCAAACGCCGACTAAGTGTAGCCACTATCAAAAATGCGAGGTTCAAAAGACCTCTCGACGCCTTAGTAGATTCTGTAAGAGTGGAGGTAAATATCTCTAAACAAGAAGACAATCTGACAGCAGAAGCTAATTTTTTTCTAACAGATACTAAGGAAGAAGCCGCAACAGCAGCAGCTGAGGCCGGATCTAAAGCAGATAATAAGGCTGCATCTATAACTGCCGTACTAAGATACAACGGCCATGATTTATGTTTTATAGTGCCTTTCTATAACAACAGCAAAACAGTAGCCGGAGTTATAAAATCTATACAAGATTTTGGTTATCAGGTAATAGCTGTGAATGACGGTTCTACAGACGGGAGCTGTAAAGAGGCTCGTGAAGCCTTTCCTTATCAGTTGGTGTCTTACGATAAAAACAAGGGGAAGGGTTATGCTATAAGGCAGGGATTTAAGAGAGCCGCAGAATGTGGATTTAAGTATGCTTTGGTATTTGATGCAGATGGGCAACACACGCTTTCCGGTGCAGAATCTCTTATAGAAAAGTGGAAGAATTTTTCTGAAAAAGACCGCTATAGGAGCATTGTAATAGGGAGCCGTAATCGCCGAGGAGCAGATTCAGGTGGTGTGTTTGCAAACAATTTTTCTAATTTTTGGCTTAAAGTGCAAACATTAAGAGCATTACAAGATACTCAGAGCGGCATGCGCCTATATCCATTGAATAGAATTATGAAAATCTGTTTTTTAGGAAATAGGTACGAGTTTGAAACAGAGGTTCTTGTAAGAATGGCTTGGAGGGGTATAAGTTTGGTGGAGGTGCCGGTAGATGTAATATATCCCAAAGACAGGGTGAGCCATTTTCGCAAGAGAGCAGATTTTGCCAGAATTTCTGTTATGAATACTTTTCTTACCATAGGGGCTTTGTTCTATGGTTATCCGAGAATGTTATTTGAACGCTTGTTTAGAAAGTAGGTATGGAAAAGATATTTCTTTGCATATACGATTTCTTTTTAGGCAAAAGACGCTTTCTCGTTTTTTTGATACCATTGCTATTGGTGGTGGTATTTAGTTTTTTAGCGCGTAGTCTTTCGTTAGATGAAGATATAGCGTCGTTTCTTCCATATAGGAACGGCAGCACCGGTAAGCAGGGCCGATTTATATATCAGAACCTCAGAAAGCAAGACAAGGTAATAGGTCTGATTTCTCTTAAAGAAAACGGAAAAGACACTTTTCAGAATATAGATAGATTAGCCGAAGCCGCAGACGATTTTGCATACCGGTTTGAAGAAGCCAATATAGAGGGAGTGCAAAATCCAATGATTAGAATAGATGCCACAAAAATGTTGGGTGTAGCCTCTTTTGTTGCTGAGAATATGCCTTA
>ONYJ01000107.1 GCA_900322025.1 uncultured Bacteroidales bacterium
CAGAAAACATGCTGCTACTGCAACTAAATAAAAGAGTTTTTTCATTGTAATATAATTTTAAGGTTAATGTAAATAAATGTTTATTGTCGTGTCTATCGGCTGCTTACTGCAACTTCTTGCTGCGGCAAGCAACACTGCAAGATAGTTTTTTTGTATGGCTTTTCAAAGCTATACTATAAATTTTTTAGAAAGCCATTCTAAAAGCAGTGCTTTCTGCCTTGCGGGTATGGGCTGCATTCATTTTTCCAAAATTCCATTTTACGCCAAACAACACATATCGTCCCATAATAAGACGGTAAGTGTCTTCTTGATAGTTATCAGTAATTGTGTGGGTTAAATTATGTGTTTGGTTGAGTATGTCTTTTACCTTTACGCTAAAGTTAAAGGCACGTATGCTCTTAGATATTTCTAAATTCCACTGCCATTCCGGCTTGCCGTATCCCTGTGAGTATCCTTTATAGAACACATAGGCAATGTCGGAATTAAATTCCCAGTCGCGCGGGGCGGTATATGAAGCTTCTGCATAGAATTTTGTTTGTAAGGTATTCATATTCAAATCGGGATTCAGAGAGTATTTGGATATGTTGGCAGAAGTTGATGCGCCTACCCTCATGTTGTAACTCTTCTGATTGTATTTGACGCTCAGGCTTACTTCCGGAGAGAAGTATTTGGTATTACTTTCTTTAAAGCCGCTGGCACCACTATAGAAGCGATTTCCTTTTGCATCGCCCCAGAAGTCGTTCATAAAGGTACTGTAATCGAAGTTGTCTTTATCTAAAGGCGCAAGTGTTTCTGTTGTCTGGTAAGTGGTAGTGGCGGAGTATGAGGAGCGTGTTCCTATGCTCAAAGACCATATCTTTTTCTTATCCAACATGGTTGTATAGTTTGCAATAATAAAGGCTGAGATGCTTGGTTTCTTAGAGTTTGCCGGTATTGAGTAGCGTATTCCATCTGTATCAAACCATCTTACATAATTTATAGGTTTTGAGGTAAGCGATAGAGTAGTAAATATCATTAAAGACGAAAATGTTTTAGGATTGTTGTAGGTGTAATCCCCGTTAAATAAAGTATTTACTGTAGGCTTTAGGTAAATGTTCCCAACACTTAGGTTGGTAGGATTTGCAATGTTGAGCACGGGTATCATGCGTGAGGCTGCCGGATTTTGACTGTTGCTTGAGATTCTGAGGCTGTAGTGGTTGAAGCCATTGCGGTGAATCACCGTGAGGATGGGCCTGATATACCAATTCCATTCTCCTTTGCCGGTGGTATCGCAAACATTAAAACTTTTGGCGTATGTTTCGTTTAGCCTTCCGTCTAATATGGTGCCGAATGTTATCCAGCTTTGCGCTCTAAATTTGTATTGTATGGTGAGCTCGTTGCTTTGGTTAATTGTATGCGTTTTGTTTTCAGATGAATAATAGTTGTTCTTACCAAATTCGTCAAAGGCGTCTCTTATGTTTTTGTTGTGAGAATAGGTGAAAGATGTTGTGGCAGATAATGTAATCTTACTTCCGATAGGTTCTGCATACAATATACTGCCTCTTGTGCTAACATCCCACCCATCGGAAATATATTCCATTGTACGATTTTCTTCGGCTGTAGGTGTGATTATATTGGTTGTTTCTAAGCTGTTTCCGTTGCTGTTAGAGTAGCCTACAAATGTCATGAATTGCAATTGCCTGTTCTTCTTATTCCATAAATCGCTGAGTGTTAGGGTAGCTGATAAATTAGTGGTGCGCTCCTGCGAGTATTCTTTTGATAGGTTTGTGCTTGTGTTTAGCCACTCCTCATTTTTAGACGATTCTGTGGCGCCATTGCTGAACAGATTTATTTTGTTGTATCTGAAGATAGGGCTTACCCTAAAGCGTATTTTACCTGTTTCTTTTTCGAGTTCGACATCGGCCGCAAGGCTGTTTATGTATTGCCGGTTAGAAGTTTTTGAGTTCGTGAAAATATCGCCACTGCTTTGATATGTAATTCTTTCTGTTTTAGCCCCTGATTCTGTATCGGTGTATTTGTAGTTGGCTCCAACCGTAGTTTCTATATTCTTTATTCTGGTTGTGTTTGCATTTATGCCGAGCTGAATGGCGGAGGAGAGTCCTTGATTAAAACTTCCTACATTTACTCCATCTGTGAAAATCATCATAACGGCATTGCCGTCGTTAACATTTTGTACATTGCCAACAAAGGTATTCTGATCTTTGTCTGAGTAGGCCGATACGAGAGTGTTGCCGCCATAGAGAAATCCACGATTATCTCGCAGAGCTTCTTCGTTATTTTTACTCAAGGTAGTGCCGCCCTTAACTCCGGCATTGCCAAACCACCCCTTTTCGTATTGTTTCTTTAGTCCCACATCCAGTATTTTTTCTTTAGAACCATCTTGGACACCTGTATTGCGTGTGTTTTCAGACTCTCTGTCTATTACGCGTATCTTATCTACTATGGCGGCAGGCAGGTTATTCAAGGCCGTGCTTTGATCGCTGAAAAAGAAAGTTCTACCACCCACTGTGAGTCTGTCTATGGCCTCTCCGTTGAATGTTACCTTGCCTTCTTCTGTAATCTCCATTCCCGGCATTTTTTTTATGAGGTCTTTAAGCATGGCGTTGCTTCCCACCTTAAAGGAAGATGCATTGAATTCTATGGTATCCTGCTTCATCACGATAGGGTTCCCTACATCGCTTACCACAATGGCAGACAAGAAATTATCATCCTGTTTCAGTTTTATTTCTCCTAAATCAACAATCCTTTCTCTAAAATACTTTTCCTTAATATATGTTTTGTACCCCATCATTTCTATGTGGATGATGTAGTTTCCGTAAGGAACCTCGGTGAGTTTGGCTACTCCTGCGGTATCGGTTATGGTAAAATTGGTGATTGTGGTATCTTTTACCGGCACTATGTAGAAAGAGGCAAATGCTAATGCTTCATTGGTTAGCGAGTCCTTGACTTTGGCTCTCACCTCACTCAGTCTTCCTGCAAACATATTGTCGTTGAGGATAAAAACCTGAGCTTTTGCAGACAGTCCTAATAGTATGATTGTTAGTAAAAGATATATACGCTTCATAAAAAGTGGGATATTTATTGTTTTAACAGTTATGCATCTGGCAAAGATAAAAAAATTATGTAGGTAAAAAAAACTTATGTAAGTTGCCATCCTAAAGTATAGTGTGCTTTTAGAAGATGTTTTGTATGAAACTCTTAACGAGGTAGGTAATATAGAGGCTTTGGAAGGTAAACTTTTAACTTAGCTTTAGTATGCAGCGAATAATCTTTCATATAGATGTTAATTCTGCCTTTCTTAGTTGGACGGCGGTTAAGTTGATGAGCGAGGGTTGGAACGATATTCGTTTAGTGCCGTCTGTGGTTTCAGGCGATCCTAAGGACAGGCGTAGTATAATTACCGCCGCCTCCATTCCGGCCAAAAAACTTCGAGTTAAAGTTGCTCAGCCCCTGTCTATGGCATTGCGTACCTGCCCCTCATTAGTTATAGTCAGAGGCGACTGGGAGTGGTATAAACTCTGTTCCGATAGATTTATTGCTATTTGCAGGAGTTATTCTCCTGTGTTGCAGCAGTTTAGTATAGATGAATGCTTTATAGATATGTCTTTTTGTTGTAAAGCAGAAGATGCAGTGTCTGTAGCATTAAAACTCAAAGACGAAATTAAGACTCGTTTGGGGTTTACTGTAAATATTGGAATAGGCCCAAATAAACTGTTGGCTAAAATGGCTTCAGATTTTGAAAAGCCAGACAAGGTGCATACTTTGTGGCAGCACGAAATTCAGGAGAAGATGTGGCCGTTGGAGGTTAGAAGTTTGTTATGGGTAGGAAGAAAAACCGAGGAGCGTTTGCTCGCACACGGCATTAAAACAATAGGGGAATTGGCAGGGATGGAGCTTGCTCAACTGATAAATCTTTTTGGAAGAAAGTTTGGCCAACAGCTTCACGATAATGCAAATGGTCTTGATGATTCTGAAGTAGAAACCGAAATTGCGGAGGCTAAGAGTTATAGTGCAGAAAGAACATTTCCTAAAGATTATACCAACCCTAAAGATATAGACAGGGCATTGTTCAAAGTGGCTTGTATTGTTGCTCATCGTATAAGGCGCGATAATTTTAGGGCGCATACAGTATCTGTCTTTATAAAGCATAAAGACTTTTCCGTTGCACAAAAGCAGATGTCTTTAGCTCAACCTACAGACATTACGGCAGTTATACTTAATGCAGCTCGTGTAATGTTGGGCGAGCTTTGGGATGGAGTAACTCCCCTAAGGCAGGTAGGGCTCGGGGTTTCTAAGCTAACTCACGAACCGGCATTGCAAATGTCTTTATTTGAAGAACCCAAGATGGAATATTATCGCAAGTGGGATAGGCAATACGATGAGCAGCAAGAAAAACTGTAGGCAGGTTCTAAATTCCGCCAATTATATAATAAGGGAATTTGTAGGTGCTAAAATTTTCTAAGAGACTGCAGATAAGCCGTAAACTAATCTTTGTGGAGCATAGGGGAGTCGGACCCCTGACCTTTTGAATGCCATTCAAACGCTCTACCAACTGAGCTAATGCCCCATTAACGCTGCAAATTTAACAACAATTATCTTTATTGCAAATGAGAATTACTTCTCGGCTTTTGGGCATTTGCCCTTTTTGCGCATTTGCAGACTCTTTGCACTGGCTATTTATTTCTTCTGCTCCGGATGAATATAGCGATTGCCGGTTTGCTGTTTAACGGTTTCTATAAATGCCGGTGCATAGGCCGGAGAGGTGTGTCGTCCGGGTACAAACTCGCCATCTTTTGATGGTAGCATTATTTGGTCGT
This sequence comes from uncultured Bacteroidales bacterium, assembly GCA_900322025.1. Taxonomy (GTDB): domain Bacteria; phylum Bacteroidota; class Bacteroidia; order Bacteroidales; family UBA932; genus Egerieousia. Next base: position 4,818 of record ONYJ01000107.1, read on the forward strand.
TATGTTTTACTATCAAGAATTTAGCAAGTTTATCCCATCGCTTCATCATCTTGTCTGTATATTGCTCTGTTTTGCGTGTAAGAAAACTGCTTAATTCGGCGGGAGTCATTTTTTGTGCTGCTTCTTCTACTTTCTTTTGGTCTTCTGCATAGTAGTCTTCTAACTCTTTTTGTGCATCTTTAAGATCGGGATACATGGCGCTCCATCTTGGGTATATCATATTGGCAACAAAATTATTCATCCAAAATGCGCTTTCTGTTGAGAACTCTCTATTGTTGTTGTTTTCTCTGCGGAAAGCCTCCGGCACTCTTGTAATACCACAATATACAGGTACATACGCCACCATTGTTGCATCGTCCATATTGAAGTAGGTAACTCCGCCAAGGGCATTTGGTAGCCAACTTCTCATTTGGCATACCATTGTCATTCCACTTTGAGGGCAGCCTATTGGTCTTTCTCTGAACATTTTGGTTGAGTCTGCACTGTAGAATGTAGTAGGCTGATTACGGTATGGGGAGGCCCATGGTCCGGCACTTATATCCACGGTCATATCAAGAGCAGTACCCTCATAATGATCTCTCATGTCGTCCATTAGATCTCTTACGCTAACTGGTTTGTTTGGCTTAATCCAAAGCGGAAGGTGGTCTATGGTTTCTGTATTGCCATTGATAAATGGGAGGTAGGAGTCTATTTCCTTGGTATTGTAGTGTTTGCGGAAAAAACTCCATACTCTGGCTTCGCAGAAGCGAATCTTGCTGAAATCTAATGGGCCGTAAGCTTCTCTAAAGCTGAAATTGGCATCTGTGCCATTATAAAATCCCATTTCGCGAGCAAAGGATATAACATCTGCAGAATACATACATTCATTTTCTACAATGCAGAATCCTAATTTTTTATCTGCTTTTTTAGCCTGCGGAAATTGCTGAATTCTACTTGAGTTGGCGTATGCAGAAATGCAATCGTCTGGTAAGCGGAGCGCTACCCATACAGCTCCTTTGCGATCTTTTCCTTTTCCTATCATTTCCATAATCCAAGCTTCGTTCTTATCGCAAACGGCAAAAGATTCTCCTGTAGAATTATAGCCATATTCCTGCACCAGTTGGTGCATAATAGCAATGGCTTCTCTTGCGGTGCCGGCTCTCTGAAGTGTGATGTGCATAAGGCTAAAGTAATCGAGATATCCGTCTGGATTGTGTAGCTCTTTTCTTCCGCCCCATGTGGTTTCTACGATAGTAACCTGCTGGTCGTTCATCAGGCCTACTACTCCGTGGGTGTAGGGAGCCTGGGCTATCAATCTTTGGGTGTTTTGCGGGCCCCAGCCCCTGATGTTTAGCATTTCTCCGGCAGGATGCATACCCGGGGTATAGTAAGATAGTGCTGATATAAAACCGAATGAATCGCAATTATATGTACACATTACGCTTCCATCTGTGGAAGCTTTCTTTCCAACGATTAGTGTTGTGCAGGCTTCTGTTTGTTGTGGACAGACAATAAGCAGTGCTGCCAGTGCGATAATAAGGATACGTTTCATATTTTAAAGTGCTTAATTTCTTTTCAAATTTAGTAATTATTATAAATTGTATTTTTGCAGAAGATTTTGGATAAGTTTTTATGAGACATAGTAAAGTTTTTGACCCCAAGTTTTTTCACCTCTTTAGAAGAGGACGATACAATAAGCAAAAGTTTATAGCAGATTTAATTGCGGGTATAATAGTGGGTATTATAGCCCTTCCGCTTGCAATAGCATTTGGTATAGCATCTGGTGTTACGCCTCAGCAAGGACTGATAACGGCTATAGTTGCAGGTCTTATAATAGCTGTTTTAGGTGGTTCGAGATTTCTTGTGGGTGGACCTACGGGAGCTTTCATAGTAATTATTGCCGGAATTATAGCCAAGTATGGCATAGAAGGCCTTACCATTGCTACTATAATGGCAGGTGTATTTCTTGTTGTAATGGGCTTGCTTCGTATGGGGGCAGTATTCAGATTTATACCTTATCCTATTGTAGTAGGCTTTACAAGCGGTATTGCGCTAACCATTTTTTCTACTCAGATGAAAGATTTTTTTGGGCTCAGCGGTGTTGAGGTGCCTTCCGGTTTTATTCCGCAATGGGGGTGTTATTTTGCCAACATAGGCCGGATTAACTGGATGGAAGCAGGCCTCAGTACAGTTTGTCTTTTGAGTATCGTACTGTGGAATCGTTTTATGACCAAAAAAATACCCGGTGCCGTAATTGCAATAGTGTTGGGTACTGCCATATCGTTGATTCTTAATAAAACGGTAGGCTGGGAGTTTGCTACTATCGGGAGCAAGTTTCCGGAGCTTGGGGCAGGAATGGCTTTGCCTGAGTTTACTATGCCTTCTTTTAGCTATGAAACTATACGCGAGCTTGTGTCGCCGGCATTTACTATAGCTATGCTTTGCGCCATAGAATCTTTGTTGGCGGCCATGGTTGCAGATGGTGTTACAGGTAAGCAGCATCATTCTAATACAGAGCTTATTGCACAGGGTGTAGCAAATATAGTAACGCCTCTTTTTGGGGGAATTCCTTCTACAGGAGCGCTTGCCAGAACTATGGCGAGCATCAATAATGGAGCAAAGAGTTCAGTGGCTTCTTTAGTACATTCTGTGGTGTTGTTGCTTATATTTCTTTTTCTTATGCCATACATTATCTATGTGCCATTAGGTTGCTTGGCAGCCATACTTATTGTGGTGGCATACAATATGAGCGAATGGCGTACTTTTAAGTATCTGTTGCGTGGCGATAGGGGTGATATCATAGTGCTGCTTATTACATTTTTGCTAACTGTTATTGTAGATCTTACCGTGGCAATAGAGTTTGGAATATTGCTGGCTATAGTCTTCTTTGTGAGGCGTACCATGCAAACATCTTCAATCAAGGTAATAGAGGCAGACTCGGTGCCGGCCACTGAAGACGATGATATTGCTCAGAAAGAAGATATTGAAATGCTCGACATACACAGCGGTATAGAGATTTACGAAATAAACGGACCATATTTCTTTGGCCTTGCGAGCCGTTCAGAAGAATTGGAAATCAGGCACAAAGGAGATACTTATTATAGGATAATCCGTATGCGTAAAGTGCCTTTCATAGATTCTACAGGAGTAAGGAACTTGCGTAACCTATGCGATATGGCACGTAAGAGAGGTGTTCAGGTAATACTCTCCGGAGTGCGGCCTGAAGTAATGGCCACCTTAGAGCGCTTTGGCCTTGATAAAGAGATTGGTAGAGAGTATATTTTTGATAATATAATACCTGCCCTTGCATACGCAAACAAAATGGTAGATGAGGCGATGTTAAATCAACGCAATGTTTAGTGTTAGAATTAGGGTACTAACTTAAAAAGTTTTAATTTTGAAACTATACATATCTTTAGAATAATATTAAATGTGTTGTAGATGAAAAGATATTTTATCATTCTTGCCTTGGCTTTACTTCCTATAACTTCTTTCGGACAAGAAGATTCTGAAAAGTGGCCATATAGCCTTAAACATACTACGCTCAGTCAAGAAGAAGCATTACTACGCAATTGGATAAAAACCATTTCTTCAGACGATTTTGGGGGACGCAAACCAATGACCATATATGAAGAGAAAACCATAAACTACATGGCTGAGCAGATGAAACTAATAGGCTTAAAACCTCTTTTTAATGGTAGTTATTTTCAGCCATTTACAATGTTGAGTGCAACTTGCAAACCGGTTGGGGGGAAGTTTGTGGTTAGGGGAAGAAAAAAGACAGAGCTACGCTATTTAGAAGATATGGTGGTATGGACATCGCGAGCCACAGATAAAGTGAAAATGCCGGCAACTGAGATAGTGTTCTGTGGTTTTGGTATAGATGCTCCGGAATATGGTTGGAATGATTTTGATGGTGTGGATGTGAAGGGTAAACTCATTATTGTAATGGTAAATGATCCAGGCTATTACAATGCCTCTCTTTTTAGAGGAAAGAATATGACATATTATGGTAGATGGGTTTATAAGTATGAGCAGGCGCAAAAGCTTGGTGCTGCCGGTTGTCTTGTGCTACATAATACAGCCTCGGCCGGATATGGCTGGCATGTTTGCGTAAATGGTCATCAAGAAGGAAATCTTGCGCTGTATAACAAAGCAACTAATAATGCAGACGAACTCGGTATTAAGGGTTGGATTCACGAAGATGCTTGCCGTAAGTTGTTTGATGCTGCAGGTTTGGATTATGAAGCTGCTATAGCAGAGGCTAAAAAAGTTGGTTTTAAGTCTTTTAATATGAATCTTAAATGTGGGATAGATATGGATGTTAAATACGATATAGCAGAAACATTCAATGTTGGTGGAATGATAGAGGGTTCAGACCTAAAAGACGAGGCAGTAGTATTTAATGCTCATTGGGATCATTTGGGTATAGGCACTCCGGACGAAAAAGGCGATTCTATATATAATGGAGCTTCTGATAATGCTTCTGCTATGGCAGCATTGTTATTTGCAGCCAGAAAGACTTTTGAACTTCCTGTCAGACCACGCCGTACACTGATATTCTTGAGTGTTTCTAGCGAAGAGAGCGGATTGTTTGGTTCTCAATATTATTGTGAACATCCTGTAATACCGATGGGAAAGACGGTAGCCTGCATAAACTTTGAAAGTGTTGGCCCTGCAGAACTAACACACGATGTGAGAGTTATGGGAGGTGGGGCCTGTGAGTTAGACAATTATATAGTAGAAGCCGCTGCGGCGCAGGGCCGGTATGTGTATTTTAATAACGATAACTCCAATGGATGGTTTTTCCGTTCAGACCATTATAACTTTGTAAAGAAGGGAGTGCCGGCGCTGGTTATAGAAAATGGTGTGGATGTAGTAGAACCTTCACGCCCTAACAAGTATCCATACGCCAGCATTTATCACAAGCCATCGGATGAGTATCACGATGATTGGGACATAGAAGGAATGATAGCCAATATCAATCTTATGTTCAGCATGGGTATTCGTGCTGCCAATGCTTGCACACCTCCGCGTTGGTATTAGTTCTTTGCAGAAGCAAGTTCCTTCCTATATTACCGTTTAGGCATTCTTTATATACTCCTTGGCAATATTCTATAACACTATTCGCTTATCAAATTTTATAAAAAATCTCCGAAAGCCTACATAAGCTCTCGGAGATTACATACAACTAATATCTTAACAGCATTTAATTTTCTATATAAAAAAGGCGTACAGCACAAGCCTGTCCACCAATACTAGATACATCTTCTAAATCAAAGAAATCGGCATCGGCAAAACTAATTTCTTCGCGGCTTCTCAGCCCAAATGCGTTGAGCATCAAATACTCAAAATGAAGTTGTTCATCCATAATTATAATTTATTTTTTACTACTGCACCGTGCAGAGGTTGTGGCAAAAATATATTGTTTGGAGGGCTGAAAAACAGATGCAACTGAGTTGCTTACAAAAACTAAGTA
>ONYJ01000143.1 GCA_900322025.1 uncultured Bacteroidales bacterium
CAAATAGGCAGCAAATTGGTGAATGTTCTCTACATTCTCGATGAGCCAAGTATTGGCCTGCACCAAAGAGATAACAAGAAACTGATAGATTCTCTTAAAAAGCTCAGAGATGAGGGGAATTCTGTAATGGTGGTTGAACACGATTTAGATACAATGCTCAGCTGCGATTACCTCATAGATTTAGGCCCCGGTGCCGGCAAGGATGGAGGAAGATTATTGTTTAACCTGTCTCCTGCCGACTTAAAGAAGATACCTCTATCCAATATTCGTAAAATGAATAGTTTAACAGCTGAGTACATACGAGGTATCAGACAGATAGAAATGCCACAGACCAGGCGTAGCGGCAATGGAAAATATCTCACGCTAAAAGAGGCTTGCGGCAACAATCTGAAGAAAGTAAATCTCAAACTTCCGCTCGGTTGTCTGATAGGAATCAGCGGGGTTAGCGGTAGCGGAAAATCGTCGCTGATAAACCAGACCCTTACACCGATACTTGCCCACCATTTCTACCGCTCCTCTGTAAGGCCACTTCCTTACACTTCTGTAGAGGGATTAGAAAATTTAGACAAAGTAATTGTTGTAGATCAGGCCCCTATAGGAAGAACACCACGCTCTAATCCGGCTACTTACGTTAATGTTTTTTCTGATATTCGTAAATTGTTCGAAAAAACTCCCGATGCTCAGATTAGAGGTTTTAAAGCCGGCAGATTCTCCTTCAATATAAAGGGCGGCAGATGCGAAAACTGCCGGGGAGCGGGAGTAGAAACTATTCAGATGCATTACCTGCCAAGTGTGTATGTTACTTGCAAAGACTGCCAAGGCAAAAGATATAATGCAGAAACTCTCGAAGTTAAATACAAGGGCAAAAACATTTATGATGTGCTGGATATGACCATAGCAGAGGCTGCTGAGTTCTTTTCTCACATACCATCTATTTATATAAAATTGAAGGCTATGGTAGATGTAGGACTCGGATATATCAAACTTGGTCAGCCTTCTACTACATTAAGTGGCGGAGAAAGCCAAAGAGTAAAACTTGCGGCAGAATTATCGAGAAAAGAAACAGGCAATTCCATTTTCTTGTTAGATGAGCCTACCACCGGCTTACATTTTGAAGACATCAAAGTTCTTTTAGGAGTACTGCAAAAAATTGTAGATAAGGGTAATACCGTTGTGGTTATTGAGCACAATCTGGATGTGCTAAAAAGCGTTGACTACATGATAGACATGGGCCCGGAAGGAGGACAGGGAGGAGGACAAATTATAGCAGAAGGCACACCGGAAAAGTTAGTGGAAAATCCAAAGAGCGTAACCGGCAAATACCTGAAAACCTACATGAATACAAAAAGATAACATAGAACAAATATCAAATACATCATGACAAAAATCAGAATATATTGTACCAACAACAAAGAATACTACGAAGTAGATGCCGGAACAACCCTAAAAGAACTTTTGGCCAAAGTTAATCACAACTGGAACAACATGGAGGTTTTGGCGGCCTATGTTAATCATAGCCTGAAAGAATTGGGATTCCAGCTCTATCTTGCATCCACCATTCATTTTCTGACATACAACGACGAAGATGGTAGAAGATGTTATCATAGATCTCTGAATTTCCTCTGTCAGAAAGTCATTTACGATCTCTTCCCAAACAGAGTTCTTTCTTTTGACTATAATCTGCCAAACGGACATTATGGAGAACTTAAACAAAAAGACAACTTCTCCAAAACAATTCCAATGACGACAGAAGAAGTGGTGATGGTTAGGAAAAAAATGCAAGATTTGGTAAAACAAGACCTGCCTTTCATAAAAACCAAAAAAATTAATGCAGAAGCTGTAAGGCTATTTAGGTCCAGAGGCCAAAACTCAAAAGCCATGCTCACAGAAAGCGAGGGAGAATTCTTTATAACTGCTTACTATATGGATGGATATGGCGATTGTTTTTATGGACCGATGGTATATTCTACCGGTAGCTTAGACAGATGGAGCATATCTCTGTATAGCGAAGGTTTCTGTCTTCAGGCTCCGAAGATAAAACCTCCGTACGGCTTGCCGGAGCAGAAGTACCAGAAAAAACTTGCTGAAATTTTTGAAGAAAACAGCAATTGGTGCGATGTGGTGGGAGTGAGAGATATAGCCACTGTAAACAAAGCTATCGGCTTGGGATATGGCAAAATTATGATTTCTGTATCAGAAGCTCTGCACGAACGCAAATATGCCATGATTGCAGATATGATTGCCCACAGAAAAAAAGATGTAAAACTTGTACTTATATCAGGTCCGTCTTCCAGCGGCAAAACCACTACCTCCAAGAGAATAGCCCTTCAAATGAAAGTTATAGGACTGAATCCAGTGGTAATAGCCATGGACGATTACTTTGTGAATCGCGAACTCACACCTAAAGATGAGAATGGAGAATACGATTTTGAATCTGTATATGCACTCAATCTTGAACTTCTCAACGACCATCTAAACAAGCTATTTCAAGGAAAAGAAGTTACCCTGCCGAAATTCGATTTTGGTACGGGAAAGAGCTCTCTTACCGGAGCCACTATCAGGATGAAAGAGGGAGATGTTCTGCTTATGGAAGGCATACATGCGCTCAATCCGGTGCTGACAGAAAAAATAGACGATTCGCTCAAATTTAAGGTATATGCCTCTGCGCTCACCTCACTCTCCATAGATGAAAACAATCATATCTCCACAACAGACTGCCGCAAACTACGCAGAATGGTGAGAGATTTCAACTTTAGAGGATACAGTGCAGAAGAAACAATTACCAGATGGCCGAGCGTTGTTAGGGGAGAAAGAAGCAATATCTTTACATTTCAGGAAAATGCAGATATAATGTTCAATTCCTCACTACTTTATGAATTGCCGCTGTTAAAGTATTTTGCAGAACCGCTGCTAAGAAGAATATCGCCAATGAGCCCGGCCTATGCAGAAAGTTTGAGGCTTCTGAATTTCCTCAGCAGAATAGTTCCCCTCACACCGGAAGAACAACAGGCCATTCCGCCTACTTCTGTAATGAGAGAATTTATAGGGGGAAGTACCTTTACCTATTGATGCTATACCTTGATTTTAACGGCATTATCCGTTCAGGATGATGCCGGTTTTTTTTATTATCTCAATACTCACGCTTGGATCTGCCTTTAGGGCTCGGCGAAGCTTGTCTATCTGCACATCCAAATTATGAGATATACTGTCGTTGTTATAATCGCCCCAGATAGTTGCCTGTATTTTTTTGCGATCTACACATTTCCCCATTTCGCGACACAACATTTCCAAAACCTTTGCTCCTGTTGGAGTTATGCGTATCTGAGTGCCGGCTCCCTCTCCCTCCGTTGTTTCCAAGCATCTGGAGGCAGTGTCAAACTTAAACCTTCCTATTCTATAGCTGTTTTCAGACTGAGGTCCTATTCCCCTATGTTGCAACAAAGAGCGTATGTTTAAATCTAACTGTCGCACATTAAAAGGCTTCTTCAAATACATATTAGCTCCACTCTGTTTGAGAAACTCCATTTTGCCTGTAAGCACAATAATAGGCACATCGTTCTTTGAAGCCCTTATCTGCTCTATCATGGCATTGCCATCCATACCATCCCCCATTTCAAGATCTGTAACTATTATATCCGGCCTAAATACAGCAACAGCTTTAAGACCTTCTGCTCCATCTGATGCAGTTTCTACAATATACTCAGACTCTTGGTCGGCAGTCTTTTTCAGCAGAGTTCTCTTTATAAGAAAACTGAGATTAGTATCGTCTTCTACTATTAGCAGCCTTATCATAATTTTTTGTATTTAGCAATGCCTTACCCTTGAATTTCATATTGCCGCCGAGAAGGAAAGCCAAGTATGACTTCTGTAAACAACCCCTCCTTACTCTCTATCTTTATATACCCCCCAAAAAATTTCATAAGTTGATATACATAGTTCAGCCCTATCCCATGACCGGATATTCCAACGGTATTTTCTCCTCTCTCAAATTTACGCAGTAGCCTTTTTGAAGCATCTGCACAAAAACCTATACCGTTATCTTTTATTCTGAGTTCCGTTATCTTTCCTCTTTTTATGCTCCTGACCGATATGCTTACCTCCTCTTTAGAATATTTTATGGAGTTATCAACTATATTGTCAACTATTTCTGTGAGATACATCAAATCTGCTATAAGCCACTTCTCCTGAGACAAATCTGCAGAAAAAGAAATTTTCTTCTGCGGCTTACTCTCCCGCCTGTGTCCACTATCTGTCTGCGGATAAAGTGTTTGCAACTTACTTTTTACACTACCGAAAAACTGCTCCAGATCTATCTTCTCATACACAAACTTCAGTTTTTTATTATCCACTTTAGCCACATTTATAACCTTTTCGCAAATACGGTTAAGATGATTACATTCTTCTTCTAAAATTCTGAGTTGCTCCACGGTATCCGGATTAGATATTATGGCTGCATTTTCCTTAAAATCTTCTGCAATTATCATGATAGAAGACAGCGGAGTTTTCATATCGTGAATCATTGCATAGGTATGATCTTTACGGAGATTGTTTATAAAAGTGGCTTTGTTTAATGTGCATATTACCTTGTAAAGACAGTAGATAACAAATAGAACTATCAATACAGAAAATATTATCAGGCCGTTCAAAGAAGGCAGAATTGCCTTGTAAGGATTGGTGATTACCGCAGCTATACCCTTTGATAGGTCTGAAGATACCGGTATTACATGCGTTGTAAGACTCGAAAAAGACATTCTATCTGCAGCAGGTTCGGAAAGAAAATCTTCGGCTGTATGAAAAACGGTGGTATCGTTATCGGTCTCTATTATTCTAAAGCTCAGCGCTTGCAGCCCTTCTTCTTCCAAACCAAGAGCAAACAGCATGGCGAGCGTATCTTTGTTCAGAGTACTTCCCCTTGCCTCTAAAACACTTTGTACTATCATAAGCGTAGCACGCTCAGTTTCTCCAAGCCTCAGCATGGCCTCTTCTTCTACAGCATTTCTAAATCGTTCATCTACCACAGAATACAGATTGCTTTCGAGCGAAGAGTAAACTCTCTCCAACAGCAGATATTGCAGAGGCAGCAAAGCTACCGCCGCCAGCAAAGCCAATATCTTGAAATACCACTTCATTCTATGCAGAAGAAACTATCTCAGCCACCCCATTTCTTATAATGTTCCAACTATCGCCACTCATTTTTGTACCTACAATTTCAACCACTTTGGAAGAAACAAAAGAACCTATCTTACCACAAGCCTCTATAGGCAAGTTGCGGGCATATCCATACAAAAAGCCGGAAGCAAATAAATCTCCCGCACCGGTAGCATCCACCTTATTAGCCGGATATGGCTGTATCATATATTTTTTACCGGCAGTTCCCACATACGAGCCATGAGGCCCTATCTTTACAATACCCACCTTGCATATAGCAGACAAAGCCTCTAAGGCCTCCTCCGGTGGGAGATGTGTAAAAGCCTTTGCTTCTGTTTCGTTAGCAAAAACAATATCTACATATTCTTTAACCACCTTGTGTAAAAAATCGAAGTTGCTTTCTACTACATTATAACTTGCCAAATCTAAAGAAATGGTCTGGCCGAGTTTCTTGCCTATTTCCAATGCTCGCAAAACAAGGTCTTGATTTTGAACGAGATAACCTTCTATATGCAGCATATCGTATCCCTTGAAAGTATCTTCTTTAAGATCTTGGGCGCACAACTCCAAGGCTGCCCCCATATAGTCTGCAAATGTTCGTTCTGAGTTGGGCGGTGTTATAAAAACAATAGCCCTTCCACTTGAATCTTTACCTGTTAGCAACATCGGAGATATTCCAACCTGCTCCTGCCCCATACGGAAAAGCCGCCCTATTTCATCGTCTCCAACTTTTCCGATAAAACCACTTTTCATACCAAGACTGGCGCAACCGGCTATAGTATTAGCCGCACTACCTCCCGGAACTACCTCTATATTACGGTCTTTTATTTCTGCCCATATAGTTGCGGCTGTGGCGCTGTCTATCCACTGCATACTACCAACAGGAAGCTTATATCGCTTTAACATTGTATCGTCTGGCATAACTGCCAAAACATCTGTTAGCGCATTGCCTATACCTATTATCGACTTCATTGTAGCTGTCTTAAAGATTTGCTCATTTACAAAGGTATCATTTATTTTGCGTAAATTTGTTCTGTTTCTAAAAAAAGAGTTATGCATCATAGAAAAACCGAAAGGTTTTCTGCAAAACATATTATTACATACGGCCTTATGCTGGTTCTTGCGCTGGTTCTTTTGTATTTCAGCTTTAAAGAAATCAGCTGGCACGAACTGCAGCAGGCTCTAAAAGAATGCAAATGGGGCTGGATTGTACTGGCTATAGTGTTAGGATTCCTTGAATTTGTAGCAAGAGGTGCAAGATGGAATCTACTGCTCAAACAAATAGATAAAGATTCTTCTGTGTCGGCCTCGTATCATGGAGTAACTATCGGTAATTTGGCAAACTTTGCCTTCCCAAGAATAGGAGAATTCGTAAGATGCGGTGTAGTTTCCACCCTAAAGAAAAAGACAACCTTTGAAGGAGCCTTAGGTACTGTAGTTGTAGAAAGAGCTTGGGATTTATTATGCCTAATAATCGCAGCTTTGGTATTCGCTCTCGCATATTGGAAGCAATTTGGTCATTTCTTCAAAACCCAAATGATAGATCCAGCCTCCGGAAAGTTTTCTTCCATATCGCTGATACTCTTAGCGGTAGCTGTTCTGTTATTTATAGTTGCTTTAATTGTATTCTTTGCAATAAAAGGCAAGTTATCTAAAACAAAAATCGGCTCAAAAATCGTGAGCTTTGTTTCAAATATGTGGAATGGCATAAAGGCTGCCCTAAAACTAAAAAACAAATGGCAGTTTTTATTCTATACCTTTTTTCTGTGGTTCTGCTTTCTGGCTACAAGTATGTGTACCATAGAGGCTTTCTCTGCTCTCGCCGAGCTTGGGTGGAAGGATGCTCTATTCCTCATGATTGTTGGAAGTTTCGGCTGGGTTGTACCTGTTCAGGGAGGAATTGGAGCCTACCACTTTATAATAGCATTGGCGGTATCTCAGTTCTATGGAGTACAATGGAGCGATGGAGTAATATACGCAACTATCAGCCACGAATCTCAAGTTTTTGCAATGATTGTATGCGGAGTAATTTCCGTTATATACTATACACTTAGAAAAAGAAAGTTTATAGACTCAAGAAACACCGCATAAAAATTAGCGTATATTTCTTCAAAGCACGATGAACATACATTTTAAGGTAAGAGTCGGCATCGGCAATATAGAGGGAGTGTTTCTTACAGGCTCCTCCGCCATGCTTGGCAAATATGATCCGGACAAGGCTCTTCAGATGCAATATGCAGGCACAAATTCTGCCGGAGAAACAATCTGGGAGGCTAAAATTCAGGTAGATCTTCTCAAAGAAAGAATCCTGCGCTACAAGTATTTTTTAAAAGACACTAATGGCCTAATTACCTTTGAAGTAGGAGGCGGCAGAAGGCTCGCCCTAAACTCGGCCACCGCAAAAATCGAGACCATAGACCATTGGCAAGAATATACAGAAGAGGCCCCTTTTCTTACAGACCCGTTCTCTCATGTTTTTTACGGAGCATCGTGCAGCCCATATACTCAAACACACAGAAAGAATCACGAACTCATAATTAGAGCTGTTGTACCCAATGTACCGAAAGACTGCCAGATTGTCCTGACAGGGGAGGGCAAACGCCTCGGCTCATGGAAGGCAGAAAAGAGCATAAAAATGGCCCGTCTGAAAGGATCCAAGTGGATTGCCGCCCTCTCTGCCGAAGGATGCGAAGGGCAGGTCTGGAAATACAAACTGGCTATGGTCAACAAAAACACCGGAGAGTTTGTTCCGGAAACACTTCCATACGGCAAGGAAAGAGAGCTGGAGATTCCGGCCATAGGCAAGAACGAAACATTCATAAAAGAGCACTCACAGGTGAAATTTCCGCCGGTAATGAGAAAGTTTGCAGGTTGCGCAATTCCGCTGTTCTCTCTCAGGAGCGAAAACAGCAGTGGTTGCGGAAGCATAGAAGACATGAAGCTACTGATAGACTGGGCTGAGAAAACCGGTATAAAGGTTCTGGAGATACTCCCTGTAAACGACAGCACAAAGACATTTTCCGGCAAAGATTCTTCTCCATACGAATGTATTACATCATTAGGCATAAATCCTTTATATCTGTCACTTTCCTCTATAGGGCATCTTGCAGATGCATCTAAAGAAAAGGATGCTTGCAGGGAAATGAAATCCCTCAACCACAGGGCCGATGTAGATTATGAAGACCTCTACTATTTCAAGAAGAAGTATCTGGAAGAACTGTTCAAAGAAAAGGGAAAGACAGATGCCGCACATCCCGATTTCTACAAATTCCTCAACGAGCACAAAGACTGGATTTACGGCTACGCTCAGTTCTGCGCCCTCAGAGACATCCACAAGTCTCCGGATTTCAACTCTTGGGGCATATTCAAAATATATTCGGAAGACCTCGCTATAGCCTTAGGTAACAGAACTTTAACCAAGACTTTCGCTGCCGCCCATTCAGTCCTCGGAAAACTTGAATGGCATCTGGTGCAGCAGATACATTTCCGCACCCAGTTCCACATATGGCTCCAGTTCCATTCGTTCCGTCAGCTAAACGAGGTCATACTCTATGCCCACGGCAAGGGCATTGCACTCAAGGGAGAACTGCAGATGAAAATTGTTCCGCATAGCGTGGACTGCTGGAAATTCCCGCAGCTCTTCAGTGGAGAAAAAGACGGGTACGCCGTATTCAACTGGCAAGCCATGCAGCAGGAAAACTTTAGCTGGTGGAAAAAAAGAGTGAGGATAATGAGCTGGTATCTGGATATATACACCATCGGTGAGGAAACCGTTTGCTCAAAGGAAGAATTGCCCATATACAATAAAATGATACCCCAACTGCTGGCGGTATCCAACATGATGGCCTGGGCAGACGGATGGGAGAGCTTGAGGCTCCTTCCCAAATACTATGAGCAGACGGCACATGCCACAGAAAGCACTCACACAAGCCAAAGCATACATCCGGAGCAATGCATACAGAGTACCTCGGCATTACAATGCACACATTCCGGGCAAAAGCGCATCCCGTATCTGAGCTCAATATACACATCGGGAGTACAGGGGCAGACAATGAGAGTCTGGCTCGGAGAAAGAAACAAGACAATCTTTCACACATCTCAAGACAAGAAGCAGACCTATTACGATGCGACAGTGGAAGAATGTACAGCCGAGCTGAAGAAAACTTTGGAAAAAGACAGTATGTTCGCCATGATTCCGTTGCAGGACTGGCTGAGTATAGACCCCAAAATCAGAAGCCGATTCCCTTACACGGAACGCATCAACAATCCGGATGCAAAAGAGCAGATATGGAAATACCGTATGCACATAACATTGGAGAACCTGCTCAATGCAGAATCGCTCAACAAAACCATTCTTCAGCTAATTGCAAATAGCAACCGCTAAACTTTATATCTCCAAAAAAACGGCTAAATTTTATATCCGCAAAGAGCAGCTGAAGCTTTATTTCTGCAGAGAGTAGTTAAACTTTATATCTGTGCAGAGGGCTAAAACTTTTTATTCGCCGAATATTCTGCCGCTAACTTTACAAGATGCTGGAAAATAGGCAAAAAAGTATGGTTGCCGGAATACACAAATCCTTCCGGATGAAACTGCACTCCAAATGATTTTCCATCTGCACTTTCTATAGCCTCCACTACTCCATCCGCAGCACGTGCGGTAACTTTATAGCCTGGGGCCACCTTACCCACCGCCTGATGATGGAAAGAATTTACAGCTATCTTCTCCGTTTTCAGAAGTTCGGCAAGAAGAGAACCTTTTTCTATGGTTATCGTATGGCTTCCATAAGAACGGGTAGCTTTCTGCCTATGCTGTACTGCATCTTTTACTGTAGATGGTATATCTTGTATCAAATCTCCTCCCATGGCAATATTAAGCCCCTGCTCGCCCCTGCATATACCAAGCAGAGGTATCCCCCGTTGCACGGCCTTGCGTATCAGCGCAATATCATATACATCTCTTTCTGGAACAACATCTTCTAAAAACGGATTCGGTTCCTGCTTAAAAAGCAGAGGGCTGAAATCCTCTCCACCGGTCATAACAAGTCCGTCTATAACATCCAGATACTCATCAATAACTGCTTCTGAAGTAGCAGCAGGTATTATAAACGGAATCCCTCCCGCCTTTCTAATACTCACAATGTAAGTCATGGCAACTTTTGCAGTGCTTCCCTCAATAGTGCAAGACACTCCTATTATCGGCTTCTTCTTTTGAGCCTGCAACGAGTTTGACATTGCCAACAGTAATACCATTGCAGTAAAAACAAAAAGGACTTTTGTAAAAACTCTTTTCATAACTATATTCTATTAAATTATACGCGTTTTTTCCGGTGGTTGCCTGCATAAAGATAATCTATTTATGATAATCTGTTGTGGATAGTCCTACTTTTTTCTGCCGACTTTTATTACAAATGGATTAAATTTGTTGGAAAAGAAGTCTTATGGCAAAAATTAAAAAAGCGTTTTTCTGTTCAAACTGCGGCTACGAAAGTCCTAAGTGGTTAGGGCAATGCCCTGCTTGCGGCCAGTGGAATACTATGATTGAAGAGGTGATTAGTCGCTCTGAAAATCCTACAAAAAGCTATCTCGCTACCGAAATAAATGCAAGTCCACTTAAACTGTCTGAAATAGAATCCAGCGGAAGAGAAGAGAGAATTATATTGTCTTCTTATGCTAATGGCACAGAGGCGGAATCTCACACACACAGCAATACATACAGTAATAATCTGAGCGAACTTGACAGGATACTTGGCGGCGGTATAGTAAAGGGTTCGTTGGTACTGATAGGAGGAGAACCGGGCATCGGAAAATCTACACTGAGCCTGCAAATTCCCCTATCTAACCCAAATCTTAAAACTCTCTATGTATCAGGAGAAGAGAGCGCACGCCAGATAAAACTGAGGGCCGAAAGACTAAACGGAAAGTACGACAATTGCTACATTCTTCCGGAAACTTCTCTCAACAACATAATAGAACAAGCCAAGAAAGTTTCTCCGGAACTCATAATAATAGATTCTATACAAACCATATATTCAACAGCAGTAGAATCTTCCGCAGGCAGTGTTTCACAAGTAAAAGAATGCGCAGTTTCTTTACTAAGATTTGCAAAAGATACCAACACCCCAATAATCATTATAGGCCACATCACCAAAGACGGCACCATTGCAGGCCCTAAAGTATTAGAACACATAGTAGATGTAGTACTTCAGTTTGAGGGCGATACACGACACTCCTTCCGCATACTCAGAAGCATTAAAAACCGTTTTGGAGCATCTGCAGAACTTGCGGTTTATGAAATGACAAGCACAGGGCTGAGAGAAGTGCTCAATCCAAGCGAAATGTTCATATCTACCCACCAAGAAAATCTAAGTGGAAGTGCCGTTGCTGCCATGTTAGATGGCACGCGCCCTTTTCTTATTGAAGCACAAGCTCTTGTAAGCACAGCTGCCTATGGCACACCTCAACGCTCTGCCACTGGTTTTGATGTTAGAAGGCTGAATATGTTGCTGGCCGTATTGGAAAAAAGAGTGGGCTTTAAAATAGGAGCCAAAGATGTGTTTCTAAATATAGCAGGAGGTATAAAAGTAGCCGATCCGGCGTGTGATTTGGC
>ONYJ01000186.1 GCA_900322025.1 uncultured Bacteroidales bacterium
TAATATTTTCTTTTTGATTGTTTTTGCAGGCCCCAACGGCTAAGATAAGCGCCGAAATAAAAACCAATGTTATAATTCTTTTCATAAATGTTATATGTATAAGCAAGTTAGTAAGTTATAAGTACATAACCTTGCAAATATACAAAATAAAACAGACGCTTATACTTAGTATGGCCAATATACCTAATTAACCCGATGTGCCACATAATTATACCAAATTCAGGGTATAGGTTACTGTCCAGAAATGAAGTAATTTTGCTGCAAAGAGAAACTCTATGAAGGCTTTAGACACAAATCACGATAGTTGCTGCGCCAATAAGAATAGAGACCAGCATCAAGAAGAATATCCGCACAGAAGTAATACACAACACATTAACCAACACCAACACCAACAACACCGCCACCAACACGATCATCAGCAACACCACCACCATAAAGGCGGGGTAAAACAAAAGCTATTTCTCATAATCATCACCGTAATACTGCTGATAGCAGCGGTACTTATAGAGAAAAATTTCTCGCTGCCTGTTTGGCAGATGCTTATAATTTATCTCGTTCCATACCTTATCATAGGATACGAAACTCTGAAAGAAGCCATTGAAGGAGTATTCAACGGCAATATATTCAACGAACATTTTTTGATGTCTATTGCTACCATAGGCGCCTTGTGTATTGGCTTTCTGCCAGAAGCCGAAACTCAATTTCCGGAAGCTGTATTTGTTATGTTGTTTTTCCAGATAGGAGAACTGTTTGAAAATTACGCAGAAGGCAAAAGCAGAGCAAGCATATCTCACCTAATGGACATACGGCCAGACATTGCTAATGTAGAAAGAGACGGTAAAAAACTGCAGGTAAAACCGGAAGATGTAAACATCGGAGAAACCATCATTATAAGCCCCGGAGAAAAAGTACCATTAGACGGTATTGTATTAGAAGGATATACATCATTAAATACAACTGCCCTTACAGGCGAAAGCATGCCTAAAAATATAGTTGCCGGAGACGAAGTCATATCCGGCTGCATCAATATATCCGGGGTAATAAAGGTGCGCACCACAAAACTCTTCAGAGAAAGTACTGCCTCTAAAATTATTGAGCTTGTAGAAAATGCCACAGATAAAAAATCTAAAAGCGAAACTTTTATAACGAGATTTGCAAAAGTCTATACCCCTATAGTTGTGCTGGCCGCCACAGCCGTGGCAATAATTCCACCTATAATATCCGGCAACTTTACCGCCAATTTTGCGACTTGGCTATATAGGGGACTGATGTTTTTGATTGTAAGCTGCCCATGCGCTTTGGTAATAAGCGTACCTCTAACATTTTTCGGCGGCCTTGGCGGAGCCTCTCGCAAAGGTATTCTCATAAAGGGAGCCAACTACATAGATATTCTTTCTAAAGTCAATACCGTAGTATTTGACAAAACAGGAACACTTACACAAGGTAAATTCTGTGTAGAAGGCGTTCATCCCGACACATGCACAGATAACTCCCATACAGCAGACTGCCACCAAGCAGCCGCCACAGACATGGCTTCTCAACATCTCCTTCATCTTGCTGCACATGTAGAACACTTTTCTACACACCCTATAGCCAGCGCACTAAGAGATGCTTTTCCAGAAGAAGCTACAGATGATTGTCAAATCTCAAATATAGAAGAGATTGCCGGTAAGGGAGCAACGGCCAAAATCATTCTTCCAAAAAACAAACAAGCCGGCAAACCCGAAGTGGTGCATGTAGGTAATTCGGCCCTTATGGATTCCATTGGAATAAAGTGGCATCCTTGTCATAATACAGGCACTATCATACATATTGCAATAAACGGAGAGTATGCCGGCCACATAGTTATCAACGACCAGATAAAGGAAGATAGCCCTGCTGCAATACAGCAACTTACAAAGGTAGGCATATCAAAAATCATTATGCTCACAGGCGACCGCAAAGAGGTTGCCGAGCAAATAGCAAACAAACTACAGCTAACTGAATATCACTCAGAATTACTACCGGCCGACAAGGTAAAAATTATTGAAACTCTATTAAAGGCACTAAGAGAATCGTCTAAAACAACTGCAACTTACATTGCGTTTGTAGGAGATGGCATCAACGATGCTCCAGCTCTCGCACGAGCTGATGTTGGAATAGCTATGGGAGCCTTGGGTAGTGATGCGGCAATAGAAGCCGCAGATGTTGTTTTGATGGA
>ONYJ01000076.1 GCA_900322025.1 uncultured Bacteroidales bacterium
TGTGAGGGTTGAGCTGCCACCGGTTTCCATAGACAAAGTTGCCGGTGATAGCGCTACTGATTCTACAGGTACAACTGGGTCGGTTACATTCACTACGCAAGCATCTCTAACAGCTCCGGATTTTACAATAATCATACACCTTCCACTACCAACAGCAACTACTCTTCCGCGTGCATCAACCTTTGCTATATGTTCTTTGGTAGAAGACCAAACCAAATCTACTGTTGTTGCATCTGCCGGAGAAAAAGTTACATTCAGCACCTCAGATGAACCTATAGTTAAATCCAACTCTTGTTTGTTGAGAGATATAGATTTAAGTGGAATTTTGACCTCAGACACAGTTACCGTACATTTTGCTTTCTTGCCATTGTAAGAAGTTGCTGATACCATAGTTGTTCCTGCTGAAACAGCAGTTATTTTTCCAGTCTGATCTACCGTAGCTACCTGTGGCTTTGTGGAAGCCCACTGCAAGTCTTTAACAGAAGCATTTGAAGGTGCTATAGTAGCCACTAACTGATAGGTGCTTCCTTTCTCCAAAGAAAGGAAAGATTTGTCAAATCCTACCTCCCTTACCAATACTTTAGGGGGTTTTACCCTTATTGTAATTGATTTGGAAATATCAGCTATCCGCAGCGTAATGTCGCAAGTACCTATAGACTTGCCTTGTATAACTCCTTTGGTTGTTACTGTGGCCACAGTAACATCTGATGAGCTCCATTGTAAATGCTCTACAGGAACAGAGGCTCCCGACGGAAGTACAGCCAAGCCTAAAACAAGTGTAGCTCCCACTTCTATTTCTTCTATGGCGGAAGCTTCAACTCCGCTAGGAAGAGTGAAGATAATGGATTGAATTTTAGAGTCGTGATTTTTACTGCAAGAAACTGCCAGTAAAATCAAAGATAAACAACTGGTAAGAAATTTTTTCATCTTAGGTGCAGTTTGATTTAGATTCATACAAACTTACATTTTTTTAAGATACAAACAAATTAGTTTGGCTCATTTTTGACCTCATATGTTGAATTTGCAGTTATATTTGCGCTCAAATGGGATCTATTAAGATAGGCGAACATATAGAGCTAAAAAAACAACCGCTGTTTCTTGCTCCTATGGAAGATGTAACAGACCCTTCCTTCAGATTTATTTGCAAAGAATACGGTGCCGATATGATGTACACAGAATTTGTATCGTCTGATGGGCTGGTACATAATGCAGAAAAGTCTTTCAAAAAGATGCAGATATTTGATTATGAGAGACCTATTGGCATTCAAATATATGGCCATATACCAGAAGCTATGGTAGAAGCCGCTATATTGGCAGAACAATGCAAACCAGATCTTATAGATATAAATTTCGGCTGCCCGGTAAATAAAATTGCCAAAAGAGGAGCCGGTAGCGGAATGATGAGATTTCCAGATCTCATGGTAGAGATCACAAAAAAAGTGGTACATGCTGTTAAATTGCCGGTAACCGTAAAAACACGCTTAGGCTGGGACGAAAACTCTCTCATAATAGTTGAATTGGCCGAAAGGCTTCAAGATGCCGGCATAAGGGCACTCACAATTCACGCTCGCACACGGTGCCAAATGTACAAAGGAGAAGCAGATTGGACTCTTATAGGCAAGGTAAAAGAAAATCCAAGAATAACAATCCCTATCATAGGCAACGGCGATATTATAGATGGGCCCTCCGCAAAAAATGCCTTTGAACGCTATGGTGTAGATGGAATAATGATAGGCCGCGCCACATACGGACACCCTTGGATATTTAAAGAAATCAGACATTTTCTCGATTATGGAGAGGAGCTTCCACCTATGGAAGTAAAAGAAAGGGTAGCTTTAGCCAAAAAGCATCTGCTCAAATCTATAGAAATAAAAGGCGAACGCAGAGGAGTTTTGGAAATGAGAAGGCACCTAAGTTGTTATTTCAAAAACTTGTTCAATTTCAAAGAAACTAGAGCAAAACTTGTTACAGAAAACAATCCCCAAAAAGTTCTGGAGCTTTTAGACCACATCTGCAATACTTGGGGCTAAAAGTTTTTCCTTTGTTCCATTTGAATGCGCACACTCTCTTTATGGATTATTTCCATAAGAGCCTGAATAAACTCCTCGTTAAGATTTAGTTCCAAGGCCTTTTCTTTCAATCTTTCTACCAGTTCTCCGTATCGCAAACTCTGCAGCACAGGCATATTATGTTCCTCTTTATAGCGGCCTATCTTAGCGGCAACAACCATTCTTTCGGAAAGTATGCTAATAAGATTTTCGTCTAATTCATCTATACGATTTCTGAAAACATCCAAACTATCTTGTGGCTGCCGGTTATCTCTCACTATCAGGTGCTGTAACATCTCTTTTAACGCCGGTGGAGAAAGTTGCTGAGCCTTATCGGAAAGAGCTTTTTCCGGCTCTATGTGACATTCTATCATCAAACCATCATAGTTCATATCCATAGCTTGCTGCGAAATAGAAGCCACCAAGTTTCTGTCGCCGCCAATATGGCTCGGGTCGCATATCATTGTGATATCCGGAAATCGCCTCTTCATTTCAATAGGAATATCCCAAAGCGGTATATTCCTATATCGGCCTGTACTATAAGAGCTAAAGCCTCTGTGTATCAATCCTATTTTTCTTATTCCCCTATTGTAAAAACGCTCTATTGCCCCACACCAGAGTTCTACATCGGGATTTACCGGATTCTTTATAAGCAGAGTTACATCAACCGAATGCCGCTTAGTTTCAAAATCTCTGAAAGCTTCTGCCAAAGCCTCCACTGCAAACGGGTCTGTTGTAGTTCTGGCGCCTATCCAAAGAATATCTATACCCGCTTCAAGCGCCATAAAAACATGCTCTGCCGTTGCAACTTCTGTACACATCAGCATACCGGTCTTCTGCTTAGCCTCTTTTAACCATTCCAAACCTATATTGCCAACTCCTTCAAAACAACCCGGTTTGGTGCGAGGCTTCCAGATACCGGCCCTAAATACCCTTATGCCCATATTGCACAACGCCTCGGCCGTTTCTAAAGTCTGAGCCCGATTTTCTGCACTGCAAGGACCCGCTATAAGCAAAGGTGCATTTGCCTTACTCTGTAATTCCAATTTTTCAATTTGTACAGCCATAACTCACCTTGCAAAGATAAGCGTTAAGATGCAATTTCATATATTTGCACTATCATCACTCCTCAAAAAACAGATGAAACTCGCTTTTCATAATACTATAGACCATTTAGAAAAATACATTCCTAAAAACAGTGGAATTTTTGCAGTTATAGACAGCAACGTAAAAGATTATTTCTGCGATAAAAAAGAATGGCACTTCATAGAGGTACAAGCCACAGAACAAAAGAAAACATTACATACAGCAGAGGCTATATGGTCTAAACTTTTGGAAATGAAGGCAGACAAAGATTGCTTTGTATTAGGAATCGGAGGAGGAGTTACCACAGACATTGCCGGCTTTGTAGCCTCTACATATAAGCGAGGGGTCAGGTTCGGACTTGTACCCACCACGCTGCTCGGCTGCTCAGACGCTGCCATAGGCGGAAAAAACGGAGTAAACTTAGAGCATATCAAAAATGCTGTAGGCACCATCAATCAACCCGTATTTACATACATAAGCACCGTATTTTTCGGTAGCTTAAAACCCGAAGTTTTTAGAGAAGGAATTGTAGAAATACTAAAAACCTTCTTAATTTACAATCAAAACTATTACAAGTCGGCTGTAGAATTTTTCTCCACCTATAACTATATAAATCACTCAAAAAAGCAGGAGCAAACACTACGCAGCATAGTAAGAGCATGTGCCCAAATCAAGCTTAAAGTAACAGCAAAAGACGAAAAAGACATAGGCGAAAGAAGATTGCTTAACTTAGGACATACTTTTGCCCATGCGCTTGAAAGCCACTTTATCAGAAACAAAAAAAAACTATTGCACGGCCAGGCTGTGGCCTATGGCATAAATGCCGCTGCACAGGTTTCTTGCAAACTAAAACTATGCAATAGCAATCTGCCAACGGAAATTGTATCAGATTTTGAGAAAATTGGAATATCCTGCAATTGCGGAGTTTCTGCCCGAGAAATTTTAGATGCCATGCTCTCAGATAAAAAGGCTTTCAAAGAATATATCAATCTGATTTTGATAAAAGATATAGAACAAGTTTGCATTAAGGCAGTTTCTGTTGAACTATTAAAAAAGACATGCTCCACTCTAACCCTGTAATACAAATATATCTAATTAAGTTATAAGATATTATGAAAGCCGGCAATAACATTTGCGTATGTATTGCAAACAAAGATGCAGACAAATGCAGGCAATCTTTATTGCGGCATAATTTTGCAGAGTTGAGAGCAGATTTATGTAATTTATCTTTGCATGAAACCGAAAATCTAATTACTGTAAACCCAAATATAATCTTCACTTTCCGGCATACAAAGCATACAGAAAAACAGGCTCTGCAACAAACTGTTGCGGCCATAAAAAAAGGCGTAAAGTTTATAGATGTTGATATAAATTCTTCTGAAACATTTTTTGAAAAAATAATCACCACTCTCAAAAAGACTTCCGCCGACAACAGAAGTAAACTGATAATAAGCTGGCATTCAAACACTACCCCCTCTATAAAGGAGCTGGAAGAAATTGTCTGCAATTGCAGAAAGGCAGGGGCCGATATAGTAAAGATTGTACCCACAGCCGCAAACTTAGAAGAGGCTTCTAGGGTGCTTCAACTATACGGCAGAGAAAAATCTGCTGCAAAAAGAAGTTCGCTGATTGCCTTTGCAGGTGGAGAGATTGGTTCCTTTTCCAGAATAGCCTGCATAGGACTTGGAGCCCCATTTACCTATTGCTATTCAGATAAGCCCATTGCAAGAGGTCAGCTGAGTATCAGACAGATGACTAAAGAGCTCTACGGTAGCGGCTCGCTGATTTACAAGGTACCGAATATTTCAGAAAGTCTGCTATTCTCCAACTTTACCACAGCTGCCAACTCCACAAAAAACGAAGCCGTTTCCATTGAAATTCCATGCTCAAAGAGTATTGCTCAACGGGCTTTAGTTGCTGCGGCAATAGCAAACGGAGAGAGTATCCTAAGAAATTTTGAATCCTGTGCCGATATAAAAAGCGCAATAGAATTTGTAAGAAAAACCGGAGGTAAGGTTAAGGTCCTACATAATAAATCGTCTATGCCGGAAGAAACACTTCTGCGTATAAATAGCTGCGGCATAAATAAATGGACAAAATTTAGCAGTGTAAATATTGGAGAATCGGCCCTGCTCACAAGATTACTGATTCCTTTGTCGGCCTACGCCATAAGCTACGGGCATTCGCCATTAAACAAGCTAAAAATCAGCATCAACGGTAGCGGCTCCATACTTTCAAGAGATTTCAAGGCTACAATACAAGCATTAAAAAATGCAGGCATCAATGTTAGAGCCACTAAAAAAGGGCAAAAGCAAGGCCTGCCAATAACTATAACCACGGCAAAGTTCAACAATAAAATCTCTTTATCAGGCAAAGATTCCTCTCAATTTATTTCCGGCTTGTTGATAACCCTCCCTCTTTTGGATAACGATACCATACTCAGCGTAAAAGATGCCGTAAGCATACCTTTTCTAAAGCTAACGGCCAAGGTTTTAGAAGCTTTCGGCATTAAAGTACCATACAGACACACCAACAGAAAAATAGTATTCTCAATAAAGGGTGGCCAAACATATCGCGCGGCAGACATTGTCTTGGAATCAGACTGGAGCTCCGCTTCTAATTTTGCTGTAGCCGGAGCCATAGCCTCATACTTAGCGAACAAGAAACAGTGCAAAAAACGGCTGTGTATTAACAACCTCACAAAACAAAGCCTACAGGCAGACAAACGCATTACAGAGGTATTAAAACTCGCCGATGTTAAAATAAACCATCGGATGAACAAACTCTTGATACAGGCAAGCACACTCAAAGCTTTCTGCTTTGACGCCACAGATTCGCCAGACCTCTTTCCCATTCTCACCACCCTCGCAGTGTACTGTAATGGAGAGAGCCGCATAGCAGGAGTACACAGGCTGATAAACAAAGAAAGCAACCGAGCCATTGCTATTTTACAGGAATTTGGAAAAATGGGATATTGCATTCATATAGAAGGAGATACTCTGGTTATTAGAGGCCATAACGGAATATCCATAACCACAACAAAAGAGAAAGATAGCCGCAAAATTATCTGCTGTTCTTCTCACAACGACCACAGAATGGCCATGGCTATAATTATATGCGCCCTATTCAGAAATAATGTTAATGCAACAAATACACAAATACACTTAGACAATATAGCGTGCATCGCAAAATCGTTTCCGAATTTCATAAACTTGTTCCGCTTTAAATAAATTGCAAAATCTATCTATAATCATGAATACATACGGTAATAAATTAAGGCTCAGTATTTTTGGAGAATCTCACGGCAACTTTATAGGTATAACCATAGACGGGATGTCCTGCGGATTAAAACTCACGGCTGTAGATTTTGCCCTAAGCATAAGAAGAAGAATGAGAGGAGACTATCCTCATCTTGAATTTGGAGTTACAAAAAGGCAGGAAGAAAACAAACCGCTCTTTATTTCTGGTGTCTTCAACGATAAAACTACAGGAGCACCGCTTACCATATTGTTCGAAAACACAGCGGCCGCTTCTGCAGATTACACACAATTCAGGGCTCATCCAAGACCCTCTCATGCAGATTTTGCAGCAGATGCTAAATTTAACGGATTCAACGACTTGCGAGGTGGCGGGCACTTATCAGGCAGAATAACTCTTGCCTTGGTAGCTGCCGGAGTTGTAGCCAAAAAGATATTAGACCAAAAAGGCTTGGACATAGAGATAAAAGCCCGGCTTAAATCTATACTTTCGGAAACCAACCCCGATAAATGGGAAGCCATAATTAAAAGTGCACAGCAGGAAGAAGACTCTGTGGGAGGAGAACTCATTTGCATAACAGACGGTTTGCCGGCAGGTTGCGGAGAACCTTTCTTTAACTCTATAGAGTCTCAGATTGCACATTTGGCTTTCTCCATTCCAGGGGTAAAAGCCATAGCTTTTGGAGACTTTTCAGATATAAACAGTTCGGCTCACATAGCAGCCAGTTCTCTTAAAGGCTCTGCCTACAACGATATGATAGCCGATATAAACGGGCACACTGCTACTAACCATAGCGGCGGAATAAATGGGGGGATTTCAAATGGCAATCCTCTGGTATTTAGTTTGGACATCAGACCTCCTGCAAGTATATCTAAAGTTCAAAATACCATGAATTTCCAAACCGGCCAAACAGAAGACTTACATATTACCGGCAGACACGATACCTGTTTTGCGCTAAGATGCCCTGTAATTGCAGAAGCAATCACATACATTGTACTTGCAGACAACTTATTGTAGTTCACCTACTATAGAGCCTGCTACTATATTGGATATCAATGTTCTCGGACGAGCTAAATTTCCTGTATCGTAAGGATGAACCCTGTTAGACAAGATTATTACCGCCGTATTTGAAACAGGATCTATGGCTATAGATGTTCCGGTATAACCGGTGTGGCCGTAGGTTTTAAGAGAGAACAAATCGCCTCCTGTGTAATAACGCAAATCTCCATCCCAACCCAAAGTACGGCCATACTTGACCACCTCGGCAGGAACTTCTCCCATAGCTTTAACAGTAAGCGGCCCTAAGATTCTCTTTCCGCCATACTGCCCTCCGTTGAGCAATGCTGCACATATAACGGCCAAGTCTTCTGCATTGGAAAACACTCCGGCATTGCCGGAATTTCCTTTATTTATAACTCTTGCAATAGGGTCGTGAACTTCTCCTATGAGACACTTGCCGTCCGCCTGCTTTTCTGTAGGAGCTACTAACTTCATTATCTCTTTCTTTTTTAAAGCTTTAGGCATATATGTAGTATGCGCTAAGCCCAGACGATCGAATATATTTTTCTGCGCATAATCGCAGAGTTGCATACCTGTTACTTTCTGCAAAATATGTTGCAGGGTAACAAAGTTCAGGCAGCTATATACATAGCCGTTGGTTGGCTTATACACCCTCTTGCAGTGAGCTATCCAGTCTAAAAGACTTTCTGGTTTTGTATTTCCGTACTCCTTTTCTACCTGAGAAGGATTAACATAGGCAGGGAGGCCGCTGGTATGGGTCAGCAGGTCTATCACCCTTATATGAACAGGAGCACCATCCTCTCCTATATAAGGCTCAAAACCTGGTATATACATATCTACCCTATCGGCCAGACGCAGTTTGCCACTTTCTACAAGCTGCATAAAACTCAGAGTTGTTCCAACACACTTGCTGCAAGAAGCGAGATCAAACACGGTGTTTTCTGTCATCTTTTCCTTCTTAGGATATATCGCCTTGTGCCCGTATGCTTTTAGAAAAACAACCTTGTCTTTCCTTACCACACAAACAACCGCACCGGGAATTATAGTGTCTTTAATAGCCTGATTAACAACATTATCAATCAGCGATAGTTTTTCGGAAGACATTTTCATTTCCTCCGGAGTAGCCCTTTGAAGTTTGGTTCCTTGTGCAAAAACACATAAATTAACAAGCAAAACTGCTATCAGACAGACATATTTTCTCATAACTAACGGAATTTTTGCGATATTTGTGTACAAATTTATGAAAAACATGCCAAAGAGTACATACATCCTCTTTCTTTCGATTACAATAATAGTTTTTACTTCTTGCACAGGAAAGCAAACCTCTGCTCACCCTACATCAGAGCAACCTACCATTGTTAAGCCCACAACACAAACAGAGGCAGATACTCTCACAATTGCCGTAGTGGGCGATATAATGATGGGTAACACTTTTCCACACAACAGATTGCCTGCAGAAGACGGCAAATATATTTTTGAAGATGCCAAGGATATACTCACCTCTGCCGATATCACCTGCGGCAACTTGGAAGGAACCATTGCTACCAGTGGAAAGCCCAGGAAGAATCTAAATAGCAAGATGGCTTTTATGTTTATGATGCCTCCTCGCTACACCCAACACCTTGTAGATGCCGGTTTCGATTATGTAGGCCTTGCAAATAATCATATATACGACTTCTTTGAAGAAGCCATGATTCAAACAGAAGAAAATCTTGAGAAAGCCGGAATAGGCTACTCGGGGGCAAAAGACCCTAAAGGCATTAACCATCATAAAGAGTTATATACCAAAGAGTTTACCTTACCTACCGGGAATAAAATTAAAGTTGGCTTCTGTGCATTCGGGCACGAAGATTATTCGCTGAGAACACGCGATACCGCAAGCGTAAGAAGAATAATTGCAGATTCTCTGCAGAAACAATTAAACTGCCAAATAGTAATTGTATGTTTTCATGGAGGGCGCGAAGGAGCCGGTGCCAGACACCTACCATACGGCTCAGAAAATTTCTACGGCGATGAGCGTGGCTTTTTGAGAGATTTTGCCCACTTTGCCATAGATTGCGGAGCAGATATCGTATATGGACATGGCCCTCATGTTGTTAGAGCTGTAGAGCTCTATAACAATCGCTTCATAGCCTATAGCCTTGGAAACTTCTGCACTATTGGTATGGGTACATCGGGACTAACGGGAAATGCACCGCTTATAACCATAAGAACTGATATAAACGGAAACTTTATCGATGGCAAAATACACTCCTTTCTGCAGCAACCTATGAAAGGCCCTAAAAAAGACCCAAGCAACAGTGCTGCCAAAGAAATAGCTTCCCTAACGCAAACCGATATAAAAGATTCAAAACTGATAATCTCACAAGAAGGTACTATCACAATAAAATAATCTTATGAAAAAGCTTTTCAAAATATCTTATTTAACAGCGTGCCTATTTGCCGTTGTATCGTTGCTTAGCTGCAAAAACCCGAGTTCTGCCAATGATGGTATAAAAGTAGAAATCCCTGAGCATTATCAGGTTCCTAAAGAGTTGAAATATACTCTATTCGATGATCCTATGAGCTACATCGTAGATAGATTATACCCTATAGGCTGGAGTAAAGATGGCCGCTACTTAGCTTATGCCACAGAACCGGCAGATGAGGCTGTAGGGGCCTACTTTTTTGAAATACACATTAAAGATTTTTCTACCAACTCCGATGCGTGGATGTGGAAACCGGAAGAAGATCCTGAAACTGGTTCCATTGCTACCACATGGAGCGAAAATCAAGAGCTGTTCGATAGCAAGCTAAAAGAGTTTGGCATTATTCCTCAAGAGTTTCAGTTAGAGGGCTTTGATGCTCCTTTTATTGATAAAAACACAAGAGTTTGGATAGACACTACCATGCGTTACAGCGATTTCCTCTGCCAAGATGTTGTAAATAATGTAACAATCAAATGCGGAACTTTGGAAGAAAACCGTACCATATTTGAATATACCCACTCAAACGAATACGACCTTATATTGTACGAAGGGCTCGGTGGCCTCATAAAGTGCCCATACAAAGACATGGCTGCCGTTGTAGGAGTTACAATGAGTAGAGGTTACGAAGGACCACCTCACGTAATATCTTTCTATTTTACAAAAGTTGAAAAATAAGATTCTATAAATGATAAAAAAATTGCAAAAACTAAATAAAGCCATCTTATTACTCATTCTTGCAACATTATGCAACAGTGCATCCTTTGCCCATAAAAAAGATACTCTATACTACCTCGGGCAAGTTGAGAAAACAATGAGTAAGCTTTCTGTTCATCAGAAAGTTGCACAGCTTTTTGTTATAGAAATAAGCCGTAATCCTTCTGAAAAAACCAAAGCTTTTCAAAACTCCCTTATAAAAGACTATGGGGTTGGTGGAGTTATAATAATGAGAGGGTCTGTCTATCATCTTATAGACAGAATACACGAACTCCAATCCATAGCCAATTTGCCGCTTCTTGTTACTATCGATGCCGAATGGGGAGCCGCCATGCGGTTTGATGAGTATCTTGCCTATCCTCGGCAAACTCAGATTTCCAGAATAGAGAAAGGAGCAGAAAATCTTCTGTATCAAATGGGTAAGAATGTAGGTAAAGAGTTGAAAGACTTAAACATTATGGTAAACTTTGCTCCTGTTGCAGACGTTACGCCAGGTGGTAATAAAACCATGGGACAAAGAGCTTTCAGCCATAATCCTCATAGAGTAGCAGAACTTGCTACAGCCTATATGAAAGGTTTACAAGATGCAGGCATCTACGCCTGCGGCAAGCACTATCCCGGGCACGGGGGCACCACTACAGATTCTCACTACGAAATGCCTATAATAAAACACTCTCGGGCACATATAGACTCTGTAGATCTTTTCCCTTACAACAAATTGATAAGCAATGGCTTAGAAATGGTTATGATAGGGCACATGGCTATGCCGGACATAGACCCGTCCGGAGTTCCGATGTCTATCTCCGAAATCTGCATCAATCAAGTTCTAAAAAAAGAACAAGGTTTCAAGGGAATAGTTATCACAGATGCCATTACCATGGCCGGTCTTACAAATAAAAATAGAAAAGCGGTAGATGCCACACTTGCAGTTTATAGAGCCGGTTCTGATATGATTCTCATGCCAGACAATCCCATCGATTGCATAAATGCCATTGCAGATTCCGTAAAGGCAGGCGTGTTCTCATTAAACGAATTAGACAATAAAGTTAGAAAGGTGCTCATGCTAAAAGCAAGAGCCGGGTATTTTGAAGACGGTTATAGCCCAATTGTAAAAGACTTGGAATCTAAAGTAGCTGCAGCCCAAAAAAGAGATCGCAAGCTGATAAAAAAGATGAGAAGAAAGATGCTCAAATCTAAGCAACCATACATAGAGCCGGTGGGGCAAGACAGAACTCTTCTTTTAGACAAAGCAGGCGAATAAAAAAGCTATAGCCCGTTTATAATTACGCCAAAACAAGGTAGCCAGTCCATTACAAGGACATAGCTTCTTCAAAATATGATGGCAGGCGAGTAGTCGCCACAGTCCACAAAAAAGGAGATGATTAAAACCATCTCCTTTTTCTTCACTATAATCTCGGAATTAGTTCTGCTGGTTTCTTGGTCTGCGACCACCGCGAGAACCGTTTCTTCTACGGTCTGAACGTCCTCCCTCGGAAGAGCGAGCCCTATCGTTGGCATTAACGCCAGCATTAGGGGTAAGATCTCTCTTTCCGTAAACCTCTCCGTTACAAACCCATACCTTGATTCCAAGAACACCTACCTTAGTATTTGCCTCGGCAAGAGCATAGTCTATATTTGCACGGAAAGTATGAAGAGGTGTTCTACCTTCCTTAATCATTTCGCTGCGAGCCATTTCAGCACCGCCCAAACGGCCACTGATCTGAACTTTGATACCCTCGGCACCTGCTCTCATAGCAGAAGCTATAGCCATCTTAATAGCTCTTCTGTAAGAAACACGACCTTCTATCTGACGAGCAAGGCTATTTGCTATAATATTGGCATCTACCTCTGGTCTCTTAACCTCAAAGATGTTAATCTGAACTTCTTTGTTAGAGATTTTGTTCAACTCAACTTTGAGTTTATCTACTTCGGTACCGCCCTTACCTATGATAAGACCTGGCTTTGCAGTGTGGATAGTAACCGTGATAAGCTTCAACGTTCTCTCTATTACAATCTTTGAAATGTTAGCTTTTGAAAGCCTCGCATTCAGATACTTGCGAATCTTATCATCTTCCAAGATCTTTGCAGCGTAATCATTGCCGCCATACCAGTTGGAATCCCATCCGCGGATAATTCCAAGTCTGTTGCTGATTGGATTGGTTTTCTGTCCCATATTACTTTTCCTCCGCCTTTTCTGCCGGTTTTTCAGCGGCTTTGTTTGCTTTCTTATCAAGAATTATAGTAACATGATTTGAACGCTTGCGAATTCTGGCAGCCCTACCTTGAGGAGCAGTTCTGATTCTCTTTAGCGTACGACCCTCACCTACCATGATGGTTTTAACTATCACATTACCATTGTCAAGTTCCTTGCGATCTGCTTCATTCTTGCTCTCCCAGTTTGCAATAGCACTCTTTAAGAGCTTATATAATTTGTTGGAAGCTTCCTTCTTGGAATACTTGAGAATATCAAGAGCTCTATTTACTTCTACCCCTCTTATGGTATCTGCGCTATAACGCATTTTCCGTGGAGAAGTAGGAACATCATTCAGCTTTGCAACAGCTGTCTGTTTCTTTATGGCTTTCTGGCGCTCGGCCATTTCTCTTTTTCTTTTTCCCATTTCTGTAAATCTTTAATCGTTAACTCTAAAGCCTATTTGTTCTCCTTACGGTTACCTGAGTGGCCTTTGAATGTACGGGTAGGGGCAAACTCACCGAGTTTATGACCTACCATATTCTCTGTTACGTAAACGGGAATAAACTTGTTTCCGTTGTGAACGGCAATAGTATGCCCTACAAAATCAGGGGAAATAACGCTTGCCCTAGACCAAGTCTTCACAACATCTTTCTTGCCAGATTCGTTCATGGCAAGAATTCTCTTTTCCAGAGATGCCTCAATATACGGGCCTTTTTTAATTGAACGACTCATAATCTTAAATTTATTCCGTTACTTCTTTCTTCTTTCAATAATGAACTTCTTGGAA
>ONYJ01000146.1 GCA_900322025.1 uncultured Bacteroidales bacterium
ATCCAGAATTGAAAACGATCAAATAACACCCAGTGCAGGAGCATTCTTCAGGATAGCCAATGCTCTTGGATATATTGTTGAATTGAAACATATTATATCTTAGTTTTCTTTCCCTTACATTTGTTTATACAACACTTTAATGCATGCAAGGTAAATTTTACCGGATGATTTGATGGCTGTGTTGTATCCTAATAAAAAGCACCGTCTTATATATGAGATTGGCAAGACTGTAACTGTCTTTGTTCCATCATCTTATTATGACTATTCAGAGTAGTGGTTCTTTATATTCTCGGCGATTTTAGCCACCAAGAGGGTGCGGGCCTCCTTGCTGGTCCACCCTATGTGCGGCAAGAGAATGGCCTTGGTTTTGTCTTCAATATTGAAGTATGGCGAGTCTGCCGGTATTGGTTCTTTTGAGAAAACATCTATGCCTATCCCTTCTATCAGGTTGTTGTTTAAGGCTTTTACAAGGTCTTCTTCATTTATGATACCACCCCTTCCTATATTGATAACCTTAGCCGTTTTCTTGCACAAGGCCAACTTGTTGTATGTAATAAGATTCTTGGTTTTCTCATTCAATGGAGCGTGAACAGATATAAAATCGGAGGTCTTGAGCAGTTCTTCCAGACTAAGGCATTGATATTTATCTGAATGAGGCTTACCGCTTGTTGCATAATAGCATACTTCCATTCCAAAAGCCTCCGCTAATGCAGCCACTCGGCTACCGATTGTACCAAGTCCTATAATACCCAACCTCCTGCCGTGTAGCTCACTCCATTTTCTGGTAACATCGGAAACAAGGTTTCCTTCAGTATAGTTGCCGCTTTTAACTTTATTATCGTAATATGTTGTATGACAAGAAAGTCCTAATAACATGGCCACTGTAACTTGTGCCACACTTTCTGTAGAATATCCGGCTACATTTTTAACCGGTATGCCCTTTGAGGCTGCATACTCCAAATCTACATTATTGGTTCCTGTGGCTGCAATGCAGATAAGCTTTAGGCTTTTACCCCAATCTATCTGCTGCCGTCCTATCTGTACCTTGTTGATTATTAGAATATCGCAATCTTCTATCCTCTCCTCTACCTGTTCTGCAGAAGTGAATGGATAAGTTACAAGTTCTCCCAAAGAGGATATCGGCTCAAGGGAAACATCTTCCCCTATTGAAGCCGCATCAAGAAATACTATCTTCATACAATATCTTTTAAGTATATATGTTCTCCTGCATACTATGCCGCAAGTGCACTATAGTTAAAAGCTTCCACAATGCGGGTTTTAATTCAGTTCTCTTAGTTACTACGCAAGTTCACTATCGCTGAAAACTTCCACGATGCCGGATTTTAATTCAATTCTCTTACTTACCACTTACCACGCAAGTGCCGATGCTCCAAGTATGGCAGCATCAGACTCGTTAAGCGCACTTACCAGTACCTTAACCTTACCCTTCCACAGGAATACTACATTCTCATTCATAGAATCTACTAACTGTTCCATAAAATAATCCTTTGCATGAGTAAGCCCTCCAAACAGGATAATAGCCTCAGGAGCAGAAAAAGGAATAAAATCTGCAAACTTTTCGCCCATTATCTTGCCGGTATATTCAAATATGTCTTTTGCAAGCTTATCGCCCTTTTCCGCTGCATCAAACACATCTTTGGAAGTTATCTCCTGCATACCACGCAAAAGGCTCGGAGTTTGAGACTTAGACAGCATTTCAAGGGCCGTACGAGCCACTCCTGTTGCAGAACAATAGGTTTCAAGACACCCCTTCTGACCACAGCCACATTCCCTACCGCCTCTTACCGCGCAGGTATGCCCAAGTTCTCCTGCAAAACCATCGTGCCCATATACCAGTTTGCCATCTACAACTATACCGCTACCCACTCCGGTTCCAAGCGTTATTTCTATAAAATTTTTCATCTTCTTAGCTGCCCCATATTTCATTTCTCCTATGGCAGCAGCATTAGCATCGTTAGTTATGGTAACGGGCATTCCACCAAGCATCTTAGATACTTCGTTTGCAAAATGGATTGTTTTTCCTTTAGCCCACATCAGATTTGTAGCCTCTACAATATCGCCAGTATAATAATTCCCATCGGGAGCACCAACCCCAACTCCGTTGATATTG
>ONYJ01000101.1 GCA_900322025.1 uncultured Bacteroidales bacterium
TAATTACCTTCTTTCAGTTATATTTGCACAAACAGCACAGAAAGAAACTAACTTTTGCAGTAAGATAAACTTAAAGAATGATAAAACTCCGTTTTCTTTTAATACTGACAGTTCTCACAAGCCTAATAGCTGATAGCCTTGCGCAACAGGTTATAAACCCCGGTAAACTACCAACAGTAAGGTCTTTTGAAGATTTTAACCTCTTTGATAATACAAAAGATACCGTTACCATTTCTTTTGTAGGAGATGTAATGCAGCACGGGGCGCAGATATCCGCAGCCCTTGAAAAGGGAGGCGGAAAATATTACGATTACACCAATGCCTTTTGCTTTATGGAACCTTATTTCAAAAAGGCAGACTATATGGTGGCAAACATGGAATTTACCGTTGGTACAAAACCCTATACCGGCTATCCTTGTTTTTCGGCTCCGGCAGAAATAGCAGCCTGTGCAAAGAAAAGCGGCATAGATCTTTTCCTAATGGCAAATAACCATATCTGCGATAAGGGAGCCGGTGGATTATCTAAAACCATTGAAGCATACAATAAGCTCCAAATGTCTTCAATTGGAGCTTACCGCAATAAGGCAGAAGCAGATACCGCCTCTGTTATAATGCTGAATATAAAAGGGATGAAGTTTGCCCTACTGAATTACACATACGGTACCAACGGAATACCTGTTCCTGAGCCATATCATGTAAACCTGCAAGACAGCACAGAAATCAAAAGAAACATTCGCAGAGCTAAAGAACTGGGTGCAGATATAATAATAGCCCTTCCACATTGGGGAGACGAATATGTACTCTCGCCTAATTCCGAGCAGAAGAAATACGCCGCACTTATGTTCAGAGAGGGTGTAAACGCCATTATAGGCGGACATCCGCACGTGCCGGAAGAAGGCTACATACACATTAAAAGGCATAAAGCTCCTATTGTAAGAGACAGTGTAGAGCGCATTGTTTTCTATTCCATGGGGAATTATATTTCCAACATGACAAAAAGTGGCTGGACCTCTACAGGTATGCTAATAACTCTCTCCTTTACAAGAGACAGAGTTAGCAGAAAAGTAAAGATGCTAATGCCGCAGTGGAAATACACTTGGTGCTTTAGAAAGGGGCAGTACACAACAGACTACAGCGTAGTGCCTATAGAAGATTTTTTACAAAGCGAAGAGTTTAAGGCTGGCGGCAAAACACCTCTACAACAGCAAGGCTTTAAGGAAATTGCAGCGTTTTGGCCACAAGTTGTAAAGAAAGATTTAATAAAAACCGTATATACAAACTAAATTGTTTTTTGCACAACATACAAACAATATATGCCAGAGAAAAAAATACAACTACAGAACATAGATCCTATAGATATCTATGGCATCAACGATAGAATCATCAACCATCTTTGTTCATACTTTTCTGATCTTAAAGTAACTCCTCGCGACAACATCATAAAGCTAAAGGGCAGCTATAAAGATATAGATACCTTTCAGAATGCTATAAATGCGCTATCCAAAATACGGATGAAAAAGCGTCATCTGAACACAGACGATGTTGATAGTATTTTTCTTTCTCAACACAACAAGAAAAACGGAGAAAGCTCATACTCTGTAACTCCCGATAATGAGGAAGATATGATTGTTATGGGGCAGAACGGCAAGATTGTTTCGGCCAGAACAAAGCACCAGAAACAACTTGTAAAAGATTATGCCACTCACGACTTGATTTTTGCATTAGGGCCTGCCGGCACGGGTAAGACATATACCGCAATTGCCTTGGCGGTAAGAGCTTTACAAAACAAGGAAGTTAGAAGGCTGATTCTTACCAGACCGGCAGTAGAAGCTGGCGAAAGGCTCGGTTTTTTGCCCGGTGATTTGAAAGAAAAACTCGATCCATACCTCCAGCCTCTATACGATGCACTTGGCGACATGATTGCCCCGCAGAAACTTAAATCTCTTATGGAAGAAGGTGTTATTCAAATAGCCCCTCTTGCTTATATGAGAGGCAGAACACTTGAGAATGCCTTTGTTATCTTAGACGAAGCTCAGAATACTTCGCTCGGGCAACTCAAAATGTTTCTGACACGTATGGGCAATAACTCTAAGTTTATAGTTACCGGCGATATAACACAGATAGACTTGCCAAACAAAGAAGATTCCGGCCTCGAAAAAGGTATAAAGATGCTTGGCAGAATTAAGGGAATTGCTGTAATTAACTTTGGCACAGAAGATATAGTGCGCCATCCTCTGGTAAGCAAAATTGTTTCGGCCTTCGACAAGGAATAACAAGGAGTAACCTAAGTGCTTTGCTAAACAATTACTCCTGATAGCTTACAACCGGTATATTTGCCGTTTTTAAGAGTATGCGCCCCGTTAACAAATACATGCTCTATACCTGTTGAGAACTGATGTGGCTGCCCATAGGTTGCAACATCTGCAATAGTATTATAATCAAACACTAACACATCTGCCCAATAGTCTTTTTTGAGCATTCCCCTGTCTTTTAGTTTTAACTGATGCGCCGGAAGGCTCGTACATTTTGAAATGGCAGTTTGCAGATTGCAAAACTTCTCATCTCGTACATATCGGCCTATGTAATTAGTAAAGGCTCCGTAAGAACGAGGATGCGGTGCTTCTTTGCCGAGCCTGCCGGAAGGAGAATAAACACTACCATCTGTAATAACCATTGCAAGAGGATCGTTGAGCAAGGTTCGTAGATTATCTTCTTTCATGGCAAAACCCGCCATGTTAACATTTAGTTTTTCGCTCTGCAGAAGATATTTAATTGTTTCCCACTCGTCTTTACCCGATAATTTACAGCACTCGTTGAGATACTTGCCGGTGTATTTTTGATTGCCTTCTGCAAAGCAAGCCGCTATAAGTATGCACTCAGGACCTCCAAGCCTTTCTACTCTCGAAAGCGCATATTCTCTGATAGCTTTTTCCGTTGCCGGATTTTGCAGTCTGGCTAAAATTTCGCCGGAAGTGCCATGCCTGTGTGTCAGCGGTATAAAGCAATCCAATCCGGTAGCAAAAGCTGTATATGGATAGCGGTCGAAATGTATGTCTATCCCGCTCTTTTCTGCATCATGAATAAGTTTGAGCATATTCGGCACCTTGTGCCAGTTATTCTTATTCTGAGCCTTGAGATGAGATATTTGTAAACGCGCTCCAGATACTCTTGCCAATGCTATTGCCTCAGCGATAGCCTCTTCTACCCTATCGTCTTCGTTTCTCATGTGAATGGCAAACAAGGCATCGTGCCTTGCAACAACTCTAAGCAAAGCTATAAATTCTTCTGTTCTACCATAAGAGCCAGGGGTGTATTCCAAACCGAAAGAAAGACCTACTGCCCCCATTTCCAACTGCATGTCTAAAATACGGCACATTTGCTTGATTTGCTCCGGAGTTGCGGCTACATCATTTACTCCTACAGCTATTCTACGCAAATCGCCATGCCCTACATAGCTTGCATAGTTAATACCTATAGTGTTTTTAGTTAGAGCATCATAGAAGCCTTCTATATTTTGCCAGAAAGGATA
Organism: uncultured Bacteroidales bacterium; assembly: GCA_900322025.1. GTDB lineage: Bacteria > Bacteroidota > Bacteroidia > Bacteroidales > UBA932 > Egerieousia. Next base: position 3,530 of record ONYJ01000101.1, read on the forward strand.
TCCAAACCGGAGTGAGTTCTTCTTTTTATTATACTCTGCATCTGAAAAAGGGAATGGCGACTCGCCGCAATTACCACCTATGTCTGTTGTTACTCCCTGATGGATTTTACTGTCGCCAAGGGGGGCTTCAAGCAGATTTGTGTCTGTATGGCTATGAATATCAATAAAACCAGGGCAAACAATCTTATCAGAAGCATCAA
>ONYJ01000222.1 GCA_900322025.1 uncultured Bacteroidales bacterium
AAGTATGTATAGCTACCACCGGGCATCACAATTACCACAGGCCTCTTTTTCAAAGAAGTTGGTTGTGAGTCGTATATGAATAATTTTGAACGGTGTCTGCCATCTGTAGCAGATTCATATTTATGCCACAGAGGATGGGTTTCTAACAAAGTCTGTGCATAGGAACAGGCCCCTATCAGAACAAAAAATAGAGAGAGAATATATCTGTTATACTGCTTCATTACTGCCTTTGTACAATTTGAAATCATGCCTTCTGCTTGCAGCGAAAGTAGAATCTGAGTAAACGCTGTCTTTAAGATCTTGGTACCATTCTTCATACAGATGCCGCATAGCCTGAGCTCTTTTAAGGGCATAACTGCCTAAGATACTTAACTGTTCAACAGGCACTCTGTCTTTAACCTCTATAACCACCTTACCTCTCCTAAGCAGATGCTCGCCTTTAGGTAAAACTTCTCCCGGACCAAAAAGTACCACAGGAAGAATATCTTTCCCGAGTTCTTCTGCAAGCAGAAAAGCTCCGCTATGAAATTTCATCACAGAACAATTCTTGCTTCTGGTTCCTTCCGGGAAAACAAGTAAAAAACTGTTGCTACTGCTTTTAGCACCGCACTGCATCCTTTCTTTCATAGCCTCAAATCCCTCATCTGCACATATATACCCACATCTTCTAACAAAATTGCCATAAACAGGTGAGCTATATACCCAGCTGTTTGTCATAACTAAAATTTTGGGAGTGAGAGCCAGTAGATATAACAAGTCTAAATGAGACTGATGATTGCTAATTATTACCACAGGCCCCATTTCTCCAAATAATTTATCTGCTTGTAAAAAAGCCTCCTTGCCGCTATATATATTGTTGCCAACTTTAAGGAAGAAAGATACTCGCGGAAGGCCTTTTACAAAAAATCTCATTTTACGGCATATCAGTTCTCTGAGCTTTAAGTCTGTTAGTCTCTTGGAAAACAATGTTATTAGTTTATACCACAGAGAAACCGCTGTAAATACGGTTAGACAGTATGCTGTAACTAAGATATCTGAAATCCTAACAGGGAATATGCGTTCTTCTCTGCTCTTTGTCATAGATTTACATACCAAGAACCGGAATAAAACAGGAGGTAAGATAAAAGACAAAGCCACCACGCAAACCATACCTATAACCGCCACGGCCCCTAAAGAAGCGAGCGCCGGATGGGCGGCAAATATCAAAGAGCCTAAGCCTATAAACATAGTTAAGGCAGAAAGAGTTACGCCGGTTTTATAAGAAGACAGCAATGGTTTCCTATGGGTAAATTCATACTGCAAGCCTTCCACCATAAAGATTGTATAATCGTCGCCGAGCCCAAAAATAAATGTAGCCAGAATAATATTCACTATGTTAAAGCTAAGTCCAAATATGCCCATAACACCTATTATCCAAATCCAGCTTATTACCATAGGGAGAAATGCCACAAGAGCAAGTTCTAAGCGGCGAAAGGCAATCCATAAGAAGCAAAATACCAAAACAGAACAAATGGCCAGAACCTTATTAAAATCGGCCTGAAGAATATCTATCATCTCGTCTGTAGTTGAATATGAATCAAACAAGAAGGAATCTCCTGCCTTACCCTCATATCTGCTATATAAGTCATATATGTTGCCTATATTCTCCTTAGGAGTATATAGTATATTCATTACAAATGTCTTAGACAAAGAATCTTCTAATATATAAGAAGATAGCATGTCAGATACGGGAGAAAAAAACTCTTTGGAGCGCACGGTTAAGTCTGCATCTAACATCTGCTTGAAAGAGTCAAAGGCATTTGCATTAAAACCTGCCTCACTCCCATAAGTATCCACAGCTTTTTTCAGTGCATTTCCGTACTTATCTGCAAAATCTTTCCACTTTTCAAGGCGCTGCTGTTGTTTGGTTGCCGATGGCATAAATGGCTCCATACCAGTTGTTTTTACTATCTTGCTTTCAGATAGCATAGAGCTTATAAACTTCTCATTCTTCTCCGATGCCTCAAGTGCCCCATCTAAACTATCTCCTTCTGAAACTGCATAAACTGCCAAAGCTCCGGATGTATTGGTGTAAGAAGAAAGTTCATCTAACAACTGCTGTTGGCGTGGTGCCATAAAATTGATCTTGGTAAAATCGCCACTGAAAGTAACTCTCCGCCCAAAGAAAAAGAAAACCACAGTAATTGCCATAAGAATCCAAAACACAAAGCGATGGTTTTCCGGACGCATGGCAGCCCATTTAGTCATCCATCCCCTTTCTTGCGGTCTATAAACCTTTTCTCCTGCCCAATGAGGCAGAAATATAATCACAAACAGAATAGCCCCCACAAGAGATATTGCCGAGAAGCGTCCAAAATCGCGCATTCCTGAGGCACTCATAACCAAGAGAGAAAGAAAGGCTCCTACGGTTGTTATATTGCCTATAAGCATCGGCGATACTATCTCAGCCAATGTTTTTCTTGCACTGCCTGTAAAACCCAAGCGGGTTGAGTACAAGAGAGAATAATCTACTGCTATGCCGAATATAACTCCGCAGGCAGCAAGGGCTATTGCAGAAATAGATGGCTGACAGATTCTTACAAATGCCAAACCAGCCAAAATTCCAAACAGCACCGGAAGGCAAATCATCAGCATAGGTTTAACGCTACGGAAATACCACAGCAATAACAACACTATCAGCACAATAGATATACAGGCACATGTTATTGCATCTCTCTTCATTGTCTGCGCATTCATAACTGCAATTACAGGAGAGCCTGTGAATTCAATCTTTATATCCGGATAGGTGGCCGTTACAGAATCTCTGATAGCATAAACTTGAGCAAGCATCCGGCTATTGCCTCCTGTTTCACTTCCACCAAATGCCGATGAAAAATTCATCATTATGGCACAAGAATCAGGAGTGTACAAATACTCGCCTATTATTTTATAACCACTCTCGGTGCCAAGCGATGAAAGTTTGGCCATTAGAGCAGAAGAAAAATTAAAAGGGTCTGCCGCAACAACATCGGAGAGTAAACCATTAGAAGAAATTAGTGCTGTTTTAGCTCCTGATAAAGCATGATAGAAGTCGCCTTTTGCCATAATCTCTTCCATGGCGGAA
>ONYJ01000070.1 GCA_900322025.1 uncultured Bacteroidales bacterium
ACACCACGTCATAAGTCAGGTTCTCGGCCATAGCACGTAACTTGCTATCAAAACCCAACGAACTCAACCTACCATAAAGCAAGCCTTGTTTGCGGAATACTTCTTCCTGAAGGAGTGACACCTCAGAAGCATCCCAACGAAAGTTTGTCCAATTGTCTCTTTCGTGTATATACATAACGCTCTTGACCTTTATGCGACATAGCACAATGATTAACGTCGCAAATTCTGCGGCAAAGATGCTATTTTAATTCCGAATCACCAAACAAATCTGCAAATTATCGCAAATTATGCGACGTTTTTAGTCAGTAATCGTCGGAAACCTTCTTCTGAAGATTAAAAAAAGACCTGCCCATGCGGACAGGTCCCTTTATTTAATCTGTAAGAGTCAATTATTCTTCGACGGCAGTCTGCGCGGCGGCTAACGAATGCTGATTATCAGTACATTACAGAAATAGGATGGGAGACGCTGGTTTTAAGTACCAGATCTGAATTTTAGAAATTATTTACACCAAAAACACGTTTTTCCAAGAGAAACAAAAACACAAGTGATTTATTATCAAATACTTGCTATTAGGACATAAAAAAGGCTCGGTAGTAACATAACACTCCGAGCCTTTTTTGCATATCGTTGAGTAATTTCTACTTATAGCTCTTGATAGCTGCCTGTGCGGCGGCAAGACGGGCTATAGGAACACGGAATGGTGAACATGATACATAGTTCATTCCCATCTGATGGAAGAGTTCTACCGAAGCAGGGTCTCCACCATGCTCACCGCACACACCGCATTTAAGGTTAGGGTTAGTTGTACGGCCCTTCTGCACACCCATTTCAACAAGTTTTCCTACTGAGTAAGGATCTATGCTCTGGAACGGATCGGAAGCTATAATTTTCTTGTTTATATAATCTTGCATAAAACTACCCACATCATCTCTTGAGAAGCCAAATGTCATTTGGGTAAGGTCGTTGGTGCCGAATGAGAAGAACTGTGCTGTTCTGGCCATACGATCTGCCATTATTGCTGCACGAGGAATCTCTATCATTGTACCAAACGAATATTTGATTTCTATTCCGGTTTGCTGGAATACTTCCTGATAAGCTGCCTCACATATAGACTTCTGATCGTTAAGTTCTTTATATGAGATAGTAACAGGTATCATTATTTCTGGCTGTGGATGAAGTCCTTCTTTAATGAGCTGTGCTGTAGCCGTAAAGATTGCTCTGAACTGCATCTCAGAAATTTCTGGATAAGAAATACCTAAACGCACACCACGGTGTCCCATCATTGGGTTTACCTCATGAAGGGCTTCGCCTCTCTTTGCTACATCCTCCGGGGTTATATTGAGTGCATTGGCCAACTCCTGACGCTTTTCTGCACTCTGAGGAACAAATTCATGCAAAGGTGGATCTAATAAGCGGAATGTAACAGGTTTGCCATCCATAACCTTCATAGTTGCCTTTACAGAGGCTATTACGTATGGTTCGAGTTCGTCTAATGCAAGCTTTCTTTCTGCAGTTGTGTTAGACAGAATCATCTTCCTCAACTTAGACAGCGGCTCCTCAGAGTTCTTTCCATAGAACATGTGCTCTATACGGAACAAGCCTATGCCCTCGGCACCAAAATTAAGAGCCATCTGAGCATCGTCAGGATTATCGGCATTTGTTCTTACTCCAAGCACTCTGTATTTGTCAACTATCTTCATATAATCTACAAAGCTCTTGTTTTCAGAAGCATTTACCGTAGGAACGGCAGCATCATACACAAGCCCACGGCTTCCGTTTAGAGAGAATACATCGCCTTCTTTATATGCTTTATCGCCAATTGTCATGGTTTTTGTAAGCATGTTAATATGAACTGCATCGCAGCCAACTATACAGCACTTACCCCAACCTCTTGCTACCAAAGCAGCATGAGAAGTCATACCTCCTCTTGCTGTTAGCAGACCGTCTGCAGCCCTCATTCCTTCAACATCTTCCGGATTGGTTTCTTCTCTAACAAGAATCACCTTTTCATTTCTCTGAGCAGCCTCCACAGCAGCCTCCGGAGTAAATACTATCTTACCTACAGAGCCGCCAGGACCGGCAGGAAGTCCCTGAGCAACAGGAGTAAACTTCTTCTCCGCAGCAGCATCCAATACAGGGTGCAGAATCTCATCCAACTGTTTAGGAGCCACCCTCATAACTGCAGTCTTCTCATCTATAAGACCTTCGGCGAGCATATCCATAGCCATATTAAGGGCAGCCAAACCGGTTCTCTTAC
>ONYJ01000010.1 GCA_900322025.1 uncultured Bacteroidales bacterium
CAATTAAGCCGTCTTTATCCCATTTTTCCAATATTGCAACATCTGTTCTCCAATGTCTGCCTTTTGGTGGCATTAATCCGTTGAAAAGTTGTGGATTTTTACTCTCTCCAGGTGCGTGTATAGGCACTGTTGTGTATCTCCGTCCCCTTTTGTCAGTTTTTCTGTATAATTTAACAATATCATCTCCTGAATAAGGTTCCCTTGGTTCGTTCCATATAGCGTTTTTTGTCTTTGTATAAAACAAAATCATATCCTTAACGTTTCCATAACCGATTCTACTAAAGTTTTTAGGATTACATTTTACTCTAGTTATATCATTTCTAAAATTTTCAATACCAAAAACATCATCCATCATTACTTTTAAATAATGGCCGATTTTGTAATCTGTATGTAAATAAATAGATCCACGGTCAGATAACAGCTCCTTGATAAGTAAAAGTCTTTGTTTTATATATTCAACAAAATCTTTCCCTAAAATATTATCTGTATATGCTATATATCCATCTTTAGATTGACTTATAGTCGAAATACGCTCTTCAGAAAGAGTAAAATGATTATTAGTTGCAAAAGGTGGATCGATATATACCAAATCTATAGAATTTTTGAACCCCATATCAAGAAGAATATTTAATCCTTCAAGATTTTCTCCAAAAATCAGAATATTGTTCATTTTATTAAAGGCTGTATAAAAATTCTCTAAGAACGAGAGCCGACATTATATTTTCATTTTGGAAATATGATGTTACTCTTTTATATAACTTATTTTTTCCCTTGATGTACAGAACACCATCTAATATAGCAACAGAGACAGCCTGAAGGTTGGGCTGTGTAATTGTGCTAATAGCATCTTCAAATTGTGCATTTTGATGTCCGCCAAAGTCTGTCAAAAACTTGGCCTCACCAATTACATATTTTCCGTTAAACCTTGCTAAAAAATCTAATCCTTTGTCTTTATGATAATTAAGATGTTTTTTAGCAAATAAAGCCTTCTCTGCATCACTGGCGGATAAAATAGAATCGTTTGTTGTATTTTCAAAAATAGAAAGAGGTTGTGGCTGAATACCGAGGGATCCACTCTCTATCCAATTATTGAAAAGAGGTCCTATTTTTCTATTGGTTTCTTTTGGTTCGGAACACCTTTCATATAACTTGTCAAGTCCCAAATCATATATTCTTCCTGCTAACCTGTTAATAGTCCTCGGATTTCTTTTTACAGAGGAGGGATCCCTTCTTAGATAAGCAACATAACTGTCTTTAATAGGAAAAAGATCCAGTTTTAAAAGATTTTTAATAAGCTTTTCATTATTTCTGTCTTTAAAAGAATCCTCAATTTGAATCCAGATGCTGTGGTCTATATCCCTAAGTCCTTCAGGAATAGTTGGATATATTGAAAATAAATCGTCAAGATATGATCTTTGTTGTGCATACGCAATACTATAATCCAAATATTTATTCATATTTCCAAAGCTAACAATTATTCAAATTCTTCTTCAAAATTTTGCCAGAGAAAGCCGGTAAAAGGATAACGACCTCGTATGGTTTGACCAACCATTTTATAGAGGTCGTTTCTTAGTTTATCTATACCTTTCTTTTCTTTGGCTGATATGAAGATGGCCGGGGAGTTTTCCTTGGCAATCCACGACTCCTCCAGTTGTCTAAGAGATATTTTTCCCGGACGGTCAGGCCCAAGGTCAAATTCGCTTTTAGGAGTGAATTTATAGGCATCTATCTTGTTAAAAACCATAAATACAGGCTTTGAAGAAGCGCCTATTTCTTCGAGGGTGTTCTTAACAACCTTTATTTGATCTTCAAAATTTGGATGAGAAACATCCACAACATGCAGCAGAATATCTGCTTCTCTCACTTCATCTAAGGTGCTCTTAAAAGACTCCACCAATTGATGCGGCAGTTTGCGGATAAACCCTACTGTATCGCTGAGTAAAAAAGGAGTATTATCTATAACTACCTTTCTTACAGTGGTATCTAATGTAGCAAAAAGCTTATTTTCTGCAAAAACATTACTTTTAGACAAGAGGTTCATAATTGTACTTTTGCCAACATTAGTATATCCTACCAATGAAACCCGTACAAGCTGTCCCCTATTGCTTCGTTGGGTTGCCATCTGACGATCTATTTTTTTTAGCAGATCTTTCAGTTGGCTTATTTTATCAGTAACAATTCTTTTGTCTGTTTCCAACTGTTTTTCTCCAGCCCCTCCTCTTGTTCCTCTTCCTCCTCTTTGTCTTTCAAGATGGCTCCACATACCCGTAAGGCGCGGCAGAATATATTGGTATCTTGCAAGTTGCACCTGTGTTTTTGCATATGCTGTTTGGGCTCTCATTGCAAAGATATCCAAAATAAGAGAGGTTCGGTCTAAAATAGCGCAACCCAACTCTTTTTCTAAATTTCGCACCTGTGCACCGGAAAGCTCATCATCAAACACGGCAAGAGGTATATTGTTTTCCGCTATGTATTCCTTTATTTCCTGCAATTTTCCTTTGCCCACATATGTGCTTGAAACCGGCCTGTCTAACCTCTGCATAAACCGCTTGACTCCTTCTATGGATGCTGTTGCCGCCAGAAACTCTAATTCATCTAAATACTCATTTGCTTGTATTTCGGTTATTTCCGGAGTAACAGCACTTATAAGCACGGCTTTTTCCATGGAATCTTCTTTTTCTCTCCCCATACAAATTTTAACAGCTATCAACTTTGCACCAAAGGTAGCGTTTTTGTTTCAAATACTTTATTTGCAATAAAACCCCGAAGGTTGAAAACTTTCGGGGTTTATATCAAAAAATGCTTGATAATAAGCTTATTAACGGATTTGGAAGATGATAGGGAAAGTGTATTTAACAGCAACCGGCTTCTTTCTCTGTTTTCCAGGAGTCCATTTAGGAGACTTCTGAATAACTCTTACAGCTTCTTTGTCGAGAGAAGAATCTACTCCTCTGACAACCTTAACATCTTTAACGCTTCCGTCTTTGTCTATTTTAAACTGTACGGTAACACGTCCTTGGATGCCATTTTCTTTGGCAACCTCCGGATAAACGATGTTGTCGTAAACCCATTTGGTAAACGCATTAGCATCCTGACCCTGGAACATAGGCTTGTCTTCTACTATAGCAAAAGGAATTTCTTCTTCTACTTCAACCTCCTCTTCTACCGGTTTTGCCTCAACGTAAGGTTTGATTTCTATTTTCTGGGTGTTGTCGTCTGAACTGATAAAGTCTGTTTCCACTTTAATGTCGTTTTCTACAATTTCCAGCTCCTCTGTTATTACAGGCTCCTTTATCTGCTCAGGAGGAGGTGGAGGTGTTTCTTGGGTAATAGGAATCACCTCTTCATCTGTAATAACGGCAGGGCCGGAGTCTAAGGAAGACACGTTCTTGTCTGTTGAGCTCCACTCGAAAGCAAAGAGCACAAGAGCCAAAGAAGCAATAAGACCGATTTCGCGGAACAAGGTTTTTTTGTTCTCAAGGTCTGCTTTAGGAGATTTCTTGATTTCCATATTATAAAGTATTAAATGATATTCTGTTCTTTTAACACATTAGCCGTGCTTCTGGTGGCATCTGCACTGGCTTTAAAGAGCGCCTTTTCTTCTTCATTAAGCTCTAACTCCACAATCTTTTCCCAACCATTCTTTCCTACGATAGCAGGAACACCTATACAAAGATCGTGTTCGCCATATTCTCCCTCTAAATAACAGCAGCAAGGTATCATTTTTCTCTCGTTCATAACGATAGACTTAGCCATAGTTGCCGCACTCATACCAGGGGCGTACCAAGCGCTGGTGCCGAGTAGCTTTGTAAGGGTTGCTCCGCCGACCATAGTATCTGCAACAACTTTATCACACACTTCTTTTGTAAGGAGTTTGGTAACCGGAATGCCTTTGTATGTGGCAAAGCGAATAAGAGGAATCATGGTTTTATCGCCATGACCACCAATAACCATGCATTCTATATCACTAACAGGAACATCCAAAGCCTGAGCAAGATAATATGTAAAGCGGCTGGAGTCTAATTGTCCGCCCATGCCTATAACTTGGTTTTTAGGTAGCTTGTTCTTTTTGAGAGCGAGGTAAGTCATAGGATCCATAGGATTTGCGATAACCATCAAAATAGCCTTTGGAGAAAACTTCAAAACATTTTCCGAAACGCTGGAAACTATATTGGAATTTACCCCGATAAGCTCTTCTCTTGTCATGCCCGGCTTTCTTGGAACACCAGATGTTATTATAACCACATCAGAATCAGCTGTTTTTGAGTAATCGTTAGTAACTCCAGTTATTTTTGTATTTGTTCCGTATTGCTTAGCGGCCTGCATCATATCCATAGCCTTTCCTTCAGAAATGCCCTCTTTAATATCGAGCAGAACTATTTCTGAGCAGAAATTAAGATGGAGCATAGCCTCTACACAAGATGCGCCAACATTACCAGCGCCTATTACAGATACTTTAGCCATAATTCTTTTTTTTAAATTTGCACTAGCAAAGTTATTACATTATAGAAATCAGACAAATATTCATCATCAAAAAAATATCAATGTTACATTTTACAGATCAGGAAGTAACCAGTGGTTTTAGGGGTAAGCGCATAATTCGCAGATGGATAGTAAATGAGTTGGAAAACAGAGGATTAGAGTTAGGAGAACTGAATATAATTTTTTGTTCAGACGCTTATATTCTAAACCTCAACAAAGAGTCTTTGGGTCATGATTTTTATACGGATATCATTACGTTTAACTACAACACCGGCAAAGTTATAAGCGGAGATTTATTTATCAGTTTAGATACAGTATATGCCAATTCTGCTTTATATGAGCAAATGTTTTTACCTGCAAGTATTTGCGAGCTTTGTAGAGTTATGATTCACGGAGTTTTGCATTTGTGCGGAGAAGACGATACAACACCAGCAAAGCAAAAGAAAATGAGGGTAGCAGAAAACAAGGCTTTGGCGAGGCTTCTTTCAACCTTTCCGATAGAACAAATAAAGTCTTCCTATAAAAGCTGCGAAAAAATAATCAAATGAGTTTTACCAGTAAATACGATGTAATTGTAATAGGAGCGGGCCATGCCGGCTGCGAAGCTGCATTTGCAGCGGCAAAGATGGGCTGTAATACTCTGCTTATTACAATGGATATGAACAAGATAGCTCAGATGTCCTGCAATCCGGCTGTGGGAGGAGTAGCTAAAGGGCAGATAGTGAGAGAAATAGACGCTCTCGGAGGAGCGATGGGCCTTGTAACAGATGCATCTACCATTCAATTTCGTATGCTGAATGCAAGCAAGGGTCCGGCTGTATGGAGCCCGAGGGCACAGTGCGACAGACAGTACTTTATATTAAACTGGAGATATATTCTTGAGCATACTCCCAATCTGCATATCTGGCAGGATACGGTAACAGATTTTATTATTTCTTCGTATAAGCGTAAAATAAAGGGCTACAGCCACCGGATAAATGGTGTTAAGACATCTATGGGAGCGGAGTTGTTTGCTTCTAAAATAATACTTACTGCAGGAACCTTTCTGAATGGAAAACTTTTTATAGGCAGAAATAGTGCAGAAGGTGGAAGGATGGGAGAGCCGTCGTCTGTAAGCCTGACAGAAAAATTGGCATCTTTTGGAATACTGTCGGGGAGAATGAAAACAGGAACACCTCCGAGAATCGATATTAAATCTATAGATACAGACAAGCTGATTCTTCAGGAAGGCGATATAGATCCACAAAAGTTTTCATTCTTAAACATACCCTCTTCTGTTCAAACAAATATTCCGCAGAAACACTGTTTTCTGGTTCATACAAACGCCAGAGTTCATGCTACATTAAAGAAGGGTTTTAAAGACTCTCCGCTTTTTTCCGGAAAAATAACAGGTATAGGTCCGCGCTATTGCCCAAGCATAGAAGACAAGCTTAGAACTTTTGCAGATAAGCAGCAACACCTTCTTTTTCTTGAGCCCGAAGGTTGGACTACAAGCGAGTATTACTTGCAGGGCTTTTCTTCTTCTTTGCCGGCGGAAATACAAGTTCAGGCATTAAGACAAATGGAAGGTTTTGAGGCGGTGGAAATATATAGGCCGGCCTATGCAGTAGAATACGATTACTTTCCCCCTACCCAGCTGTGGCATACATTGGAGTCTAAGTTTGTTTCAGGCTTGTATTTCGCCGGCCAGGTTAATGGCACAACCGGATATGAAGAGGCGGCGGCTCAGGGGCTGATGGCCGGAATAAATGCTGCCCTATCCATTCAAAAAAAGCCTTCTTTTGTACTAGGCAGGAATCAGGCCTATATAGGAGTTTTAATAGACGACCTTGTAACAAAGGGAGTGGACGAACCGTACAGAATGTTTACATCAAGGGCAGAGTTCAGGATTCTTTTGCGACAAGATAACGCAGACTTTAGATTAACTCAAATAGGATATGAATTAGGCCTTGCTTCCAGCTTACGCTTCGATATAATGAAAGACAAATATTCTACAATGCAGAAAGTTGTAGATGTTTTAGATACAGACGCCCTAACTTCCGGAAAGAAAGTTTCTGCGCATCTTATGAGGCCGGAAGTTTTTTTAAGCGATATTTTGCCAAATGTTCCTCGTGGAACATATATTCGAGAGCAGCTTTCTGCGTATGCAGCAAGACATCCTATGACTTCCTTTACGGAAGAAATAGAGTTGCCATATCGTCCTTCTGGCTTTGAAGCGCCTTCTTTCTCAAAGTCGGAAGCGATAATCTCAAACGAGTTGTTGAAAAATGCAGAAACTACTGTAAAATATCGTGGATACATACAGAGAGAACAGGCTGCGGTGGAAAAAATGCTTCGCCTAGAAGATTTGAAAATTCCACAAAATTTTGATTTTATGAAAGTTACATCGCTTTCTATGGAGAGTCGGTTAAAGCTGATGAAGTATAGACCGCAGACTATAGCTCAGGCATCCAGAATTTCTGGGGTTTCGCCGGCAGATATTTCTGTATTATTGGTGTACTTTGGCAGATAAATTTATTCAAGCAATGTATTTATTAACAAAAAATAGTACACTAATAAACAACATGTTAATAACTATTACTTAAAGTATAAGTTTATATCATAAAAAACGCCACTTTGGCAAACTTACTAAAAGTATTTAGTATAAAGTATTACTTTAAGTAAAATATCTTAAAAGATTATTTTCCAAAAAAATAACTGTTTTTTGTTCCTCGTGGAACATGAATACACGGCCATGAAAAAAGGGCCTTATTTTTAAGAGTTCTGGTTGGTGGATGAGAGAATACCTGTCAAAGGCAAAAATCGCCCAAAAAACGGGCTGTTTTTGCAAAAAAGGGTCTTTTTTTGGATTATTCCAGAGTGATTAGAAAAAATGCGTTGCTGAAAAATTCAGGAGAGATATCTGAGGAGAGAGATTTTACAAAAGCGAAGGGAATAGAGCTTTTGAGAACCTCCCTGCTGCAAGATAAAGTAAAATTTAATTGGGAGGCGGTTTTAGCATTTTCGGCGGCATCGCAGAGAGCAAATTCCAAAATATGTTTATTCCACACAAAAGCAGGCTTTAGGGCTTTTAAGGCATTCTGTACGGAAGTGCTGTCTAACGGAGGCAAGGTATCCGAAAGAACGGGAATATCAAAGGAATCTACCATAGGATTCATGATGGGAATAGAAAATCCTTCTCTTTTGTACAGTGTGGACAATTGTTCTGTGGCAGGTCTGACAATCAGAAAATCTAAATTGTGTTTCTCTGAAAAAATGCGGTTAAATAAAACATGGAAATACTTGTTACCGCGATGTTTTTTGGGTGTGGCTACAAAAGTGAGGGCGGCCCCCCTAAGCGTTGTTTTTTCTTTATGATATTCTATTGGCAGCAGAGCAAAAACAGAGAGAATTTCTGTATTTTTTTCTAAAAGATAAATGGTTGTATTCTGCGAATTGCTGTTAAAGACATGCTTGCTCAAAAGAGAAAGATAAGCGTCGTTTAAGCAAAAACACTCTTGCCAAATGGCGCCTATCTTTTCAAAATCTTTTTCGCTCGCTTTTCTAACCATTAGAGCCATCTTTTCTTTTTCGCACTCGGATCTGTAGATTACACCAGATATTCCTCCAGATCTTTTACAAAACCGTCTATATCTTCTGTGGTTGTTTTGAAAGAGCACATGAGCCTAACCTCTTTAATTTTTTCATTCCACACATAGAAAATATATTTTTTCTGTAGTGCTTCTAACTGAAAATCACTTAAAGGGGCAAGAGAAATATATACTCCATTGGTTTCTACATTTTGGGTAAAACAAACCCCTTTGCCTAACACAGAAGACTCTTTGATTTTTTGCTCTAAATACTTAGCCATCTTGTTGGCATGATCAGCCATTTTCAGGTACAAATCGTCTTTGATATAGGCTTCGAACTGAGCTGCAATAAAGCGGTTTTTAGAATAGAGCTGGGTGGCTTGTTTTCTGATATAGACCAGTTGATCCGCAATATTTTGATTTTTTTTGAGATTGAAAACCACAACAGCCTCCCCTATCAGGAGTCCGTTTTTGGTGCCACCAAAACTGAGTACATCTACTCCACTGTCTGCAATTATCTGCTTAATAGATAAGCCTAAGCCGGCGGCGGCGTTAGCTATTCTGGAGCCATCTACATGAATATATCCTCCAACCGAATGCATCAACTCTGCAAGTTCTTGTATTTCCTTGGTGCTGTAAAGAGTCTCAAATTCAGTAGGTTGCGATATGGACAAGATTGCCGGCTGAACTTTATGCTGATCGCCGAATTTTAGATGTTCAGAAACTGTTTCCGGGCTTACCTTTCCCGACGACTGTGGGAGCGGCGTGATTCTGCAAGAAGAAAAACGCTCTACTGCTCCACACTCATCTTCCAAAATATGAGCACATGAAGGAGCAAGTATGGTGCTGAATGGCTTTAAGAAAGATGCCAATGATATGACATTTGCCCCAGTTCCGTTGAGAACAAAAAAGGCTTTGCAGTCGCCACCGAGCAAAGCCTCTATTTGTTTCAAAACGCCTTCTGTATATTCATCCTCTCCGTAACCAAAGCAGAAACCTTCGTTTACCTGTTCTATAGCCTTGAGTATGAGAGGATGAACACCGGAGTGGTTATCACTCCCAAAGGAACATTTGTTCATTATAGTTCTAAATTATTTACAAATGTTTTCGTAGGCAGCAGCGTCGAGGAGATTGTTTACCTCATCAGGATTAGTCATTTCAACCTTTATTAGCCAGCCACTTCCGTAAGGGTCTTTGTTTACATTTTCAGGAGCACTTTCCAGTTCGGGATTGATTTCTACAACCTTACCACTTACTGGCATTAGTGCATCTGCAACGGTTTTAACGGCCTCTATACTACCGAATTGCTCTCCGGCAGCAAGAGTTTCATCCTCGCAGTTAATATCTAGGAAGACAATGTCTCCCAACTCGCTCTGTGCAAAATCTGTAATACCAACAGTTGCAATGTTACCCTCTACTTTAACCCACTCGTGGTCATTAGAGTACTTGAGATTTGAAGGAATATTCATATTAGAAAAATTGTTTATTTAATAGCAGGAGGCGAATCTACAAAATATCAGCCATTATACCAAACTCCAAGTGTTGTTACTATAATGGAAGTCAGAAATAAAACACTAAAAATCAAAATGTTTACAGAGGTTTCTCCAAGAATTGCATTCAGTTGTTTTCCTCGCTTGATTTTCACCATTTTCCTATGAGTAGAAAAAAGGAATGGGAGGTAAATCAGAGGAATTACCAGATACAGAGGAAACCCTGTGTGGTTTAAGTCGGCAGAAACTTCGGAGGTGTTAATAATGGCTCGCCGTAACCACTTTCCTACACTTAAAGCTCCGGCAACAGCCATGAAGCCATTTATTAAATACAGCCATTCCGTAGCTTTTTCCCCTATTCTTACCACTAATGTATTTTTATTGTTTTTCTTATCTAGCTCCCTATCGCGATAATTGTTAATAACCAAGAGATTATCTACTACAAAACCAACGCTGAAGCCAGAGACTATGGCAAGAATTGCAAACAACACAAACGCAAAAGGCTTTTCTCCGGCAATGGCAAAAAACTGTTTAGCAGAGACATACCAAGTAAAAAATACCGGAACAATACCAAAAAATAAAATAACCAGTATGTCGCCGAGCCCGATATAAGAAAGCTTAGTTGTATAAACAAATGCGCCCAAAACGCATATAACCCCTACAAGAACCATCCACCATCCACCCCATAAAACGAGCGGGAGCCCACACAAAACACCTATTGTGGTTGTAATAAAGATGCCTGTTTTCATGGCCTTGGGTGTTATCCATCCTTGAGAACAAGTTCTTTTTGGACCAATTCTTTCTGCGGAATCTGCCCCTTTTTTAAAGTCGAAATAATCGTTGATAAAGTTTGCATCTATCTGCATAACAAGAGCAAAGAGCAAACAAAACAGAATAGGTAAGGCCCACGACCAGCAGAAAGAAACATGGGTTAATCCTTTCATGGTTGCCCAACCTAACGCCCCTCCTACAAAAACAGGGGCTACAGCTCCCATCAAAGTTTTTGGGCGAGCAGCTAAAAACCAAGCTTTTAGAGAATTTGGGGTTATATTCATTGAACAGGCTTCACGGCTGTTTTCAAAGACGCTTTAATGCAAGTTTGATAAGTTGCTCTACTGTGCAGTCTGGTTTTTCTCTAAGAACCTCTCCGATAGCTTTTTCAGAAGCCTGTTTATTAAAGCCAAGCATAACAAGAGCCCCAAGAGCTTCTTCTGCGCTTGGGCTTTTTGCGGTAACTCCGAGCTGCAAAGTTGAAGTGTCTGCGCCTTTTAAAATTTTGTCTTTAAGGTCTATAATGAGCCTTTGGGCTGTTTTCAAACCTATTCCCTTAACGGCTTTTATTTTATTTACATCGTTAGAGGCTATAGCTGTTTTCAATTCTTCTGTACTAAGGGAAGAAAGAATCACTCTGGCCGTGTTAGGGCCTATGCCATTGACATTTATAAGGAGCAAGAACATGGCTCGTTCTTCCTTTTCGGCAAAACCATACCACATGGCAATATCTTCCTTTACATGGTAATAGATGTAAAGCTTTACTTCTTTTTTATTTTGAATATCGGTAAAGGTTTGTAGCGAAATTTCTAATTTATAGCCAATTCCTCCGGTTTCCACCACAGCTTGTGTGGGAGAAGTCTCAATTAACAGACCTTTTATGTAGTCGTACATAGAATGATGTAAAATTATTTTTGGTTATTCCTCCCTGAAAATTACACTGCCGCTTGCCTGATGGGTTGCAAGAATCAAAACTTCTGCAATTTGTACATGTGCCGGAGCAGAGGCTGCATAAAAAGCAACATCTGCGATATCTGCACCAGACAAAGGTTTAATGCCATTATAAACTTTTTCAGCCCGGTTTTTGTCGCCGTGGAACCGAGTTGTGCTGAAATTGGTTTCAACGAGGCCCGGCTTTAGGTTTGTAACACGCAAAGGGGTATGTGCCAAATCTATACGGAGGCCATCTGTAAGTGATTTTACGGCAGCCTTGGTTGCACAGTAAACATTGCCGTTGGCATACGCCGCATCTCCTGCTACAGAACCAATGTTGATAATATGTCCCCTACCTCGTGCCACCATTGCAGGCACCACCAACCTTGTCATGTAAAGTAAGCCTTTAATGTTGGTGTCTATCATTGTTTCCCAATCGTCTATATCGCCTCCGTATTCGGGATCTAAACCAAGCGCCAAGCCGGCATTGTTTACCAAAACATCTATTTCAGACCACTTTGCGGGAAGGGAGAGAACTGCTTTCTGAGCAGCGTCTTTATCTCGTACATCAAATATCAAAGGGAATGTTTCTATGTTTGGACAAATAGAGAGTATATCCCTTTCCGCAGCAGAAACCTTTTCTTTAGTTCTTCCGGTGAGGATTATATCATATCCTCCTTGTGCAAATCTAACAGCGCAGGCCTTGCCGATACCGCTGGTTGCTCCGGTAATCAAAACAGTCTTATTCATATTGAGCAAATTTAGAAAATATAATTGTATTTTTGCTTGCTGATATCTTATACGGCTATGAGTGGCACTTCAAATAACATAATAGCAAGAACAAGAAAAATGGTTCCGGCACTTGGGCTAACCATGAATGGGCAGAAACTTGTCTATTTAGACAATGCTGCCACCACCCAGAAACCCAAACAAGTGCTTGATTTTATACAAAAAGCATTAACAGAGAATAATGCAAATGTGCATCGCTCGATGTATGAATTATCAGACCGTGCCACTACAGCATACGAGGCTGCAAGAAAAAAAGTCTGTGAGTTTATAAATGCGCCATCTGTAGAAAACATAATTTTTACATCCGGAACGACAGCTTCTATAAACCTTGTTGCAGATACATTTTGCAGAAGCCTTAGCTTCGGGGATGAGATTCTTATAGAGGCAGACTCTCATCATTCCAATATAGTACCTTGGCAGTTGGCAGCGCAGAGGGTAGGGGCTATTGTAAAGGTTATACCTACAGATATCTTTTGTGGTAGAGGCAAAAGCGGAAAGCTTGTTGTAGAAGCATTGCAGGAATTACTTACCAACAAGGTTAAAATACTGGCACTTACCCATATATCAAATATTACGGGGTTGCATAATCCCGTGAAAGAAATTATATCAGCAGCCCATGCCAAAAAAATTCCCGTTCTTGTGGACGGAGCACAGGGTATAGTACATTCCGAAGTAGATGTACAGGCTATGGATTGCGATTTTTATGCCTTTTCTGCCCACAAGATATATGGAGCTACCGGAGTAGGGGTGCTATATGGGAAAAAAGAACTTTTAGAGCAATTGCCCCCTTATATGGGAGGAGGAGATATGGTGGAAACGGTTTCTTATGAAAAAACGACATACGCTCCCTTACCTCTGAAGTTTGAAGCCGGTACTCCGAATTTCATCGGGGCAGCATCATTAACGCCTGCACTGGAGTTTGCCGAGTATCTTTCTTCCGGAAGTGTAGGGGAGGCCTTAAAAGCGGAGGAGCAAAAGATAACTCAGTATATGTTAGACATATTGTTGAAAGATAATGATGTAGAGTTATATGGCACACCAGACGCCCAAAATATGGGGAAGAGTCCTATCTTTACATTCAATATCAAAGGAATAAATGCCGGGGATTTGGCTCAGCTACTCGATAAAATGGGAATAGCTGTTCGCTCCGGAATGATGTGTGCAGAGCCGCTCTTGAATTCTTTTGGAGCAACATCTGCATTGCGGGCTTCCTTTGCCCCGTACAACACCATGGAAGAAGCAGAATATTTTGTGAGTTGTCTTAACAGGGCCAGAAAGATGCTTGTCTAACCCGAAAGAAACATAATGTTATCATGACAATAAGAGAGATAGAACAACAGATTATAGAAGAGTTTTTGGTTTTTGATAATTGGATGGATAAGTACCAATATATTATAGATTTGGGTAAGTCTATGCCAGTTATACAGGAAAGCGCCAAAACAGAAGAAAATCTTATTAAGGGATGCCAGAGTCGCGTGTGGTTAGATTGTAGAGAAGAAGATGGAAGGCTTTATTTTTCGGCAGATAGCGATGCTATAATAACAAAGGGCATCATATCTTTGCTTATAAGAGTTTATGACGGGCATACCCCCCAAGAAATAATAGAATCCGAAATAGAATTCATAGATACAATAGGGTTGCGCTCGAATTTATCTCCAACTCGGGCAAACGGATTGGTTTCTATGCTAAAGCAGATAAAACTCTATGCAGTGGCCTATAATGAGAAGATAGAAGCAGAGAAATCGAAGGAGGATATGGAGGAAGAAAAATATTCAATAGAGCAGGTTCAGAAAAACGTGATAACAGCCCTCAAACAGGTTTTCGATCCGGAAATTCCTGTAAATGTTTACGATTTAGGGCTTATTTATGAGGTTAATGTGCAGGAGAACAGGAATGTTTATATAAAAATGACAATGACTTCACCTACCTGTCCTATGGCAGAAGATGTTGTAAGTGATGTAAATAATGCGGTTTCTGACGCCCCCGGAGTAAAAGGAGTTCAGATAGAGCTTACTTTTGAGCCGGAGTGGGATGAAAGCCGAATGAGCGAGGAGGCGAGATTAGAATTAGGGCTGATGTAAAGTAATGGCGGCAGAAATGCAGGAGAAGGTTTTATATAAAATGATTCTTCTATTGGGAAGCAACCTTCCTTATGGAGGGTTATCTCCCCAACAAATCATAGAGGAAGCCGATAAGGAAATAATAGCAGCCCTTCTGCCGGACTATATGGAGATAGACAGTTTGGAGCAAATAGCTTTTACTACAGAAATTATACAAACAGAGCCGTGTGGGATTTTTAAAGAAGATGTAGATTTTGTTGGTAACATATCCGGCCCGACTCCGCCTTTTTTCAATCAGATTCTTTGTTGTATAACAGACAAAGCTCCTCTTGCTGCGCTGGAAGAAACTTTCAGAATAGAGAATCTTTTTGGGCGGAAGCGTACTTATAAAGAAAAAGGAAAAGTGTATCAAAGTCGCACTTTAGACATAGATATTCTCGAGGTTTACAGGGCGGACAACAAAGCGGACAACAGGGCGGACAAAGACCTTCATTGGATTGAAATAAAAGAAGATAGCAAAAAGCTAACTCTTCCACATCCTCAAATAAAAACCCGGCCTTTTGTAAAGGAGTTATTGGCCATGCTGCCAAGAGATCAACGCCCCGCTTCAAAAAGAGCCGGGCAAATATTGGATTGAACAATGGCGCAAAGCAAAACTTGTTTGGTTTACCACAGCAAAGACTGAAGTGTAAAAAATACGAGATACAAAGCAAACTAATAGAGAAGTAAAAAAAGATAACAAAACAGATATGACACAAGAAGAACTTTTCAGGAATCTGATATCGCATACCAAAGAGTATGGTTTTATTTTTCCTTCCAGCGAAATATATGACGGGCTCAGTGCCGTGTATGATTATGGGCAGATGGGAAGCGAACTTAAAAGCAATATCAAGCGCTACTGGTGGGATTCCATGGTAAAACTCAACCAGAATATCGTGGGAATAGATTCATGTATATTCATGCACCCGAAAATTTGGAAAGCTTCTGGCCACGTAGATGCTTTTAACGACCCTCTTATAGATAATAAGGATTCCAAAAAGAGGTATCGTGCAGATGTTTTACTCGAAGATTATATAGCCAAGATAGAAACTAAAATAGACAAAGAAGTGGCAAAAGGCAGAAAAAAATTTGCCGAGAACTTTGACGAGGCTCAATTTCGTGCTACCAATCCAAATGTACTACGGGAGCAGAAGAAGGTAGATGAGGTTAGAGAAAAAATGGCAAAAGCCCTCAACGATAATGATCTGGCAGCTCTCAAACAACTTATAGTAGATTGCGAGATAGTAGATCCTATATCCGGAACAAGAAACTGGACAGATGTAAGACAATTCAATCTGATGTTTTCCACTCAGTTGGGAAATATTTCAGACGAAACAGGAACCTTGTATCTTCGCCCCGAAACAGCTCAGGGTATATTTGTAAACTTTCTGAATGTTCAAAAAAGCGGAAGAATGAAGATACCGTTTGGGATAGCCCAGATAGGAAAGGCTTTCCGAAACGAAATTGTAGCAAGGCAGTTCATCTTTAGAATGAGAGAATTTGAGCAGATGGAAATGCAGTTTTTTGTAAGGCCGGGAGAAGAGCTGGAGTGGTTCAGTCATTGGAAGCAAAAAAGGCTTGCCTGGCACTTGGCTATGGGATTAGGGGAGGATAAATATCGTTATCACGACCACGAAAAACTTGCCCACTATGCAAATGCAGCCACAGATATAGAGTATAATTTCCCTTTTGGCTTCAAAGAGCTTGAGGGCATCCATTCCAGAACAGACTTTGATCTTGGCAGGCATCAGGAATTTAGTGGCAGAAAGATACAATATTTTGATCCGGAGCAAAACATCAGTTATGTTCCTTATGTAGTAGAAACCTCTATAGGTGTAGATAGAACTGTTTTGGCTGTTTTATCATCTGCATATTGTTTGGAGAAGCTCGAAAACGGAGAAGAAAGGGCTGTTATGAGATTTCATCCTGCATTGGCTCCGGTTAAATTAGCGGTTCTTCCACTAGTCAAAAAAGAAGAACTTACTTCTTTAGCGCAGAAAATACTGGATGAGTTAAAGTTAGACTTCAATTGTCAATACGAAGAAAAAGACACTATAGGAAAGAGATACCGCCGTCAGGATGCCATAGGAACCCCATATTGTGTTACGGTAGATTTTGAAACCATTTCAGATGGTACAGTAACCCTCAGACATCGAGACACAATGGAACAGGAAAGGGTACCGATTGCGGAACTGCACTCCATAGTAGAAGCAAAAGTGTCTATGAAGAGGCTTTTGGAAAAGATATAAGCATTTTAAAAATGTCTTTTTTCACATTTTTTTGCAAAATAATTTGCAGGGAAAGAAAATTTGATTAAATTTGCACGATTTTTCACGTGAACAAAAAACAAAAAGAGATGAAAATACAAGTTAACAACATGGGATTTGAGAGCCCTGCAGTTTACAGCCGCATTAACATAGAAATGGAAGGTAACCTACTCTCTGCAAGTGTTATTCAACCAGATAGCACTATTGAGAGTGTTGGACAGGAAGTAACCGAGCACGATTGGAGTAATACTACCGATTACAACCAAGACTGGGAAGATGCGTAGCTGAATAACGGGGTGTGGCGCAGTTGGCTAGCGCACCTGCTTTGGGAGCAGGGGGTCCTCCGTTCGAGTCGGAGTACCCCGACTAAGATCGTTTTCATACTATGTTTTTTTGACCAATTGCAGGATTCTGTGATTGGTCTTTTTTTTATATATTCGTTTTGTGATACTACCTTTTAAAAAAGACAAAGACAATGCACAAGACTTTCAAGGTGGCATACTATTCCATATTGCTTTTGATGTTTACTATTCCCTTTGCGTGTGAAAGGAATGAAACGAACAAAGACATTTCTGGAATATTAGAGGCGTGGAAAACAACAGATGTTACCCAAACAGCCGTTTGCTCAAGAATATATAAAGATTCGTTATATATCAGAAAACAGGCAGATACATCTAAAGACTGTCAGGCTTCTTATATGGATTTTCTGGGAACACTGAACTGTTTACGAGATTATGCCAAAAAAAATCCATCTTCAAGATTAGATATACGTAACACCATATACGAAATATATGGTAAGCTGTTGTATAAATCTGATAAGATAGATTATTTGGAGGCAGAGGGCAGCGAAGCTTTGCAAAAGGCAGCATCGCTTGGCGATCAACATCTTTTAGCGGAACTATATAGAACTATGGCGCTTTTGGTGCGGGAAGAGCCGCTCAGGGCTGCTATTTACGAAAGCAAATCTATAAACATTTTACAGAAGAGTAAGTTAGAGGATGAGTACTATTCTCCGGAACGATTTGCAGAAATGGCAGAAGTTTTTTTTGAAGCCGAGTCTTATCGCGATGCGATAAAATACGGAACCTTGTTTTACGAAAAAAGAACGGACAGTGTATCTGTGGCTGAGGTAATGAGGATTATGAATATTCTAGGCACCTCTTATATGGAGACCAATAAATGGGATAGTTGTTCTGTTATTCTTGAAACCTTGGCCGATTATCCGTTGAATGAAGTAGATGCGGAGAATGAGGAACTTCAGAAATATAAACAAGTTGCAGCAGGTAAACTGGGGCTTGTTTTTGTTAAGTGGCAGCAATATTCAAAGGCTAAAGAGGCCTTAGATAATTTGATGGAGATTTCGCTTAAAGACAGAGATACTGCCAATATTATATACTCCTATTTAGGATTAGCTCAGGTGCATTTCGGGCAAAAAGACGCCAAAAAAGCCTTGGTAGAATTAAAACAGGCCAGAAGATATGCAAAAACTAAACATTTTGGAAATCTTCAAAAGAAGGTGTATGATGAAATAGCAAGAGCTTTTGAACTTCAAAATCAGGAAGATAGTGCATCTGCTATTATTAAAAAGGACCGACAAATAGAAGAATATCTACAGAATAACCGCCAAAGCATAGAGCATCTTCAGGCTAAAACCGAGCTCGAACTACACCAGATACAAACATCTATAGATACCGTACGAAAAGATAAAGCGGCAAGAGTATATTGGATATGGGCCATACTGGTGATAGTGATTCTTATGGGTATCATTATTTTGCTAATAAGAGGCAGAAAGCGTTTTAAGGCAAGGATTCACAGAAGGATTATTCGCCAGCATGAGCAACAGCAACGGAAGATAGCTGCAACAGAGTTGGATTCTACGCTTTTACGGGTAAAAGAAACAGGCCTTGCAACAGAAGAAGAGTGGCTTGCATTTCGCACTAATTTTTCACGGGCGTATCCGAATTTTTTCCAAAATCTCGATAAAGCTCTTGGTAAAAAAGCCACACCGGCATACGAAAAAGTTGCAACTCTTATTTATCTCGGGATGGATAATGCTCAAATAGGAAAGCTTTTAGGAATAGATAAAGATAGTGTGTCGCGGAGCAAAAGGCGCATAAAGGCAGATATGGGTTGTCAGGATTTACAAGCCACAATATCGGCAATGTAGAAAACACAATATTTGTAAAATGCAGGATTTCCATGAGAGTAATCGTGAGGCTGTAGTTAGACTATATGAAAGTCGGAAGGCTTTTTTATGCTTCTATGCCATGGGATTTTTTGTTTCCTATCAAGAGGCCGAAGATATTGTGCAATCTGTATTTGAGAGAATACTTTCTAAAAAAGTTGAGATAGCAAACGCTTCTGTTTTTGAGTCTTATGCAATGTCTGCCGTGCGTAATTCCTGCTTGAATTATATTTCCAGAAAAAAGATTCATAGTAAATATGTTTCTTATATTCAGAAGAATGTAGAAACAGAAGAAGAAGGTGGCTTTGTAAATAGCAGGATAGAGGCCGAAATTCTTTGGGAAATCTTTTCGCAGGTGGAGCAACTGCCGGAAGGTTGTCGTCAGATATTCAAAATGAGTTATCTGGAAAATCTTTCCAATCAGCAAATAGCCGATATACTTGGTATTTCAATAAACACGGTCAAAAGTCAGAAGGCTCGCTCAAAGGAGCTGCTTAGAAATGCGCTGGCAAATCTTTTCTCTTTTGCTGCCATATTGTTTGGACTATAAATTTTCCCTGATTCCATCCTTTTGGCATATAAGATTGTCTTATATGTAGCAAGGCATACAAGCCTTAATGATTTCTTATGGACAATTCTAATATTGAAAGAATCAGACAACTTATAGCAAAGCATGTTTTAGGAGGTCTGGATGAATCAGAACAACAAGAGCTTGACCAATGGAGATCTTGTGCCCGTGCAAATGAAGAACTATTTAAGCGAATGTCTGATCCGGATTATCTGGAGAAGCGTTACAGAGATTTTGAACAAGCCATCAATGGTAGTAAAAAGAAAGAACAAGAAGCTGTACAAGGCATTCATCCCGTCTGGAGGTGGGTTGCGTTAGTTGCCGCCGCCGCCGCTATTTTACTGTTGCTGTTAGTACCTCATTTTACCCAGCCTAAGATAAAGCACTTCTTTGCTCCTCAAAAAGGAGTGGCTTCTCTCGTTCTTCCAGATGGTTCAAAAGTATGGCTAAAAGCATCTTCTTCTATATCTTATCCTGTTAAATTTAAGGGAGATACACGGGAGGTTTCTTTCTCGGGAGAGGGATATTTTGAGGTTACTCCTTCCGATAAGGTTTTTGTGGTTGGTGTAGATGGATTCAAAATTAAAGTAACCGGCACTAAGTTCGACATTAAATCTTATCGCGATGAAAAGCAGGCTCTAACAGCTCTTATAGACGGTGAGATTTCTATCATTTATTCAGATAGTACCGGAAATGTTAAGGAAGATAAAATGGTAGGGGGCGATCTTTCTGTTTTTGATAAGAAACTCAGGAGTAACACAATAGTAAAAACAAATACATCTATATATTCTGCATGGATTGGAGGTGTGTATTGCTTTGAATCTGAAACAGTGGAAAATATTCTGAGAGAAGTGTGCCGCTACTACGGTTACAATCTTATAATTTCAGATACTACCGTTAAAGATAAGATTTTGTCTGGAAGATTGAAGATGGAAGATGACGCAACAAGCATAATTGAAGCTTTTCAAGAATTTTTATACGGACACATAAAACTTGAATCAGACACCATTATAATTCAATAAATATATTAGGCCTATGAAAAAAAGAGAGTCAAAATCCCTTTTTATGCTTCTTATTATGGCACTCGGCCTGTTGTTTACAACAGCGGGTTATGCCCAGAACAAAGATGGTCAATACGATGTAAAAATTGATAACCTTTCTTTGAAAGAGGCATTGATCAAGATTACCACGCAATGTGGGTACTATTTTGTCTATGAGGATGCAGACCTTGCCGGAACTCCAAAAATAAACAAGGAGTTCAAGGCCAGCACCATCGAGCAAATCATCGCAGGTTGTCTCGAAGGAACACAGCTGACTTATAGCATCAGCAAAAAGAACGTCTATATAAAGAAGGCGTCTAAAAATGCATCACCACAAGACAACACCCCTTCAAAAACTTCGCAACAAGCCAAACAGGGGTATATTACCGGACGGATTACAGACATAAATGGCGAGCCGCTTCCGGGTGCTTATGTTAAAGTTAAAGAGGAGTCTACTGCAGGAGCTTCTTCTGATGCAGACGGAAATTATCGAGTAAGAATCAACGATTTTTCTTCTCCAAGAACTCTTGTTGTTTCATACGTGGGAATGCAGGATCAGGAAATAAATGTAGGTAACCGTCAGGTTATTGATATTGTCCTCAGAGAGGAGTATAATAAATTGGAACAGATTGTTGTGGTTGGTTATGGCACTATCAGAAAGAAAGATATTGCCGGATCTGTACAGAATGTTACATCAGACCAAATCGCCGAGACCAACAACCCTACATTTGAAAAAGCTCTTCAGGGTAGGGTCTCCGGAGTGCAGATTACTTCCAATTCAGGTTTACCGGGAGGAGAATTTTCTATAAACATACGTGGTAGGGGCTCTATCAATGCCGGCACTCAGCCACTGTACATCATAGACGGAGTACAGATGACCAACGGTGGCCAATCTACGAGCGTTCTACAGAGCGCAAACGTTATGGGAGGTATCAATCCAAGTGATATTGAGTCTATTACGGTTCTTAAAGATGGAGCTTCGGCTTCTATATACGGAGCTCAAGCAGCAAATGGAGTTGTTATAATTACCACCAAGAGAGGAGCTGTAGGAAAGACTCGCATATCTTTCAGTGCTACAGTAGGGGCTCAGAAGCTTACTCGTAAAATAAAAGTAATGACCGGTCCTCAATGGGCAGAATTCGCTCTTCAGGAGTACAAGAATTACGATGAGGTATGGGGAACAAACTACTACAACCAGCATAAAGACCTATTCAAAAGTTTTGGATGGGGCGATGATGGTTATTCCGCGGCTCAGACTACAGACTGGTATAAAGAAATATTCCGCACGGCCCTCTCTCACAACTATGAGTTAGGGGTTTCCGACGGGAACGAGCGTACGCGTTTTTATATATCCGGAAACTATAATAAAACAGATGGTATTATCAGACATACCGGATATACACGAGCAACCGGTAGGGTAAATCTTTCTCACGACATAAGAAAGTGGTTGAATATAAGCACTAAAAACACTTTCAGCCGCAATAAGTACGATCAGGCAACTACAGTGGCCGCCGCAAATCCTTCAAGGGCGGCAATGTTCCTCAATCCAGGAGTTTCTCCTAGAGACGAAAATGGCAATTGGATAATGGATTTGCCTTACGGATATCCTCTTTACAACATACCTCAGATGTTGGAATTGAATGAGTATAACGGAAAAATTTCCAACTTGATAAGCTCAAACGATTTAACCATAAAGTTTATGGAGGGTTTAGAATTCAAGAGTAGCTATAATATCAACTATACTTGGATAAATGAGCATCAGTACAGCGATCCTCGCACCAGATTAGGATACCGCGAAAACGGTGCAGTTACGGCTCACGATACAGATGAAAGTATATTCCAGACAGATCAGGTCTTGACCTACAACGCAGATTTGGGAAAAGATCATCTTACAGCAGTAGCCGGTTTCTCATACAGAGATGCCCGCTTCCACAGCATAACCGCTTCGGCAATAGGAGCTTCTACTCCCGGTATGCGTCTCCTCTCCAGCGCCTCAAGCCCAAAGGAAACATCTGAAGATTTTTCAGAAAGCAAAATAGCCGGTTTCTTTGGCAGGGTAAACTATACGCTCAGAGATAAATACATTTTTACAGGAACCCTTCGTTATGACGGATCTTCTCGTTTTGGGGCAGATAACAGGTGGGGTTGGTTCCCTTCTGTATCTTTTGCTTGGAGAGCAAAAGAAGAGAATTTCCTAAAAGATGTAGATTGGCTTAGCGATCTCAAGCTTAGAACCAGCTATGGCGTAACAGGCAACTCCAGCATCAGTAACTACGGAGCCAGAAGACTTTACTCCGGAGGATATGCATATAATGGTATGACAGGTTTGGTTTCTTCTTCTATAGGAAATCAGAAACTATCATGGGAAAAGAAACATTCCAAGAACTTTGGTATAACCGCAGGATTCTTTAAGGGGCGTATCACAATGGATTTCGATATATATCGCGATGATACAAAGAATCTGCTTTATTCCAGAAGCATACCAGAGACTACAGGCTTTGCCTCAATGCCTTCAAACATGGGAGGTGTTAAAAACGAAGGTTTTGATTTACAGTTGAATACCATTAATGTAGATAAAGAAAACTTCAGATGGGAAACAGCTTTTAATATTTCTTACACCAAGAATGCCATTACTAAGCTGCAAGACGGATTGGAGCAAATAGGCAACTACAAAATAGGAAAACCTGTTACAGCAGAGTTTATTTACAAATGGGCCGGGATAAATACCTCAGATGGCCGTCCAATGTATTACGACAAAGATGGCTACATAACCTACAACCCAGACTTGGCAGACAGATATTGGTCAAAAGGAAAAGATCCGATATGGTACGGAGGTATGCTGAACACTCTTAGTTGGAAAAACTTTACTCTTTCCTTCTTTTTACAATTCCAGGCAGGTGCTGTAAAATACTGGAGCGATAAGACGGTTCTTATAGGACAGGCGGCAGACAATAATCTCTTCCGCGAGATATACGACCGTTACTGGAGACAGCCAGGCGATATAACATGGGTTCCGAAACCTTTCTACAACGGCAATTATCCGGGTAGTCCAAGGGCTTATGATTCAAATACAGACCCGGGAATGAGTCTTATTTATGAATCTACGGACTTCATAAAACTGAAAAATGTAAATCTCAGTTACGACTTCCCGAAGGCAACCGCACAAAAGATAGGGTTAGAAGGACTACAGCTTTTCTTGAACGCATACAATATTTGGACAACAACCCCTTATCAGGGCTATGATCCGGAGTCTGTGGGTAACGACAGGGGGCATTATCCTCAATCTAAGAGCATAAGCTTTGGTGTGAAGTTAAACTTCTAAAATTGTAAGGAAATGAAAACATTAAGGAATATATTAGTTTTATTACTTATCAGCATAGGCTTGTATTCGTGTGATTCTTTGCTGGATGTGGAAACCAAGCATGCTCTTCCTCAAGAAGACATTGAGAATGAAGACGGAGCAAGAAGTCTGATAATAGGTGTATATGATCTTATGCAGGAGCCTACATTTGCAGGTAGAGATCTTCTTACCCTGCCAGATGTGTTGGGCGACAATGTGAAACTTAATGCAGGTGCTACTCGATATACAAGACAATATCAGTTTACCCCATATTATAACATTGATATATGGCAGGCTGCATATAGGCAGATAGTATCGTTGAACGAGGCCCTGTTCTATTTGAATAAGTTGGAAGAAACCCCTTCGGTAAAAGCCCTTAAAGGAGAAGCTCTCTTTCTGAGAGCATACGATTACTTCTATCTTGCAAGCATATACGGACGTATGCCTGGCCGTCTGGTAGATGGTTTTGATCTCTGTGTTCCGCTTGTTACAGAGCCTTTCTTTAATAATGGAGGTAATATTTCTGAACAAGCATCTGTGGCCAGAGATAAGGTGGATGTTGTGTGGGCTCAGATAGTAAAAGACTTGAACGATGCTTTTGACTATATGAACGGTAATGATAAGGGCAACTTCCCTTACAGAGCTTCTGCTATTTCTGCAAAAGCTTTGCTTTCAAGAGTATATCTCTATATGGGTAAATGGACGGAATCTGCAGAAGCAGCAACTTATGTGCTTAACAATGCCTCTGTAAAGATTTATTCCGGAGCTCAGTACACCAGCATATTTTCTTCTGGTGCAGAGAGCCTTTGGCAGCTTCATTACACAGAACCTGAGAACCTGCTTTCTTCTTCTTTGCATTCTGTGTATGGGACAAAAGACGATGGCTACAGAGATGCAGAAGGCTATGGGAATGGTAAGGGAACCGGCGATGCAACGCTATCTGTCACAGACGATTTTGTAGCATTGATAGATCAGGCAAAAGATATACGATTCGGAGCATTGAGAAAAGTGAAAGTATCTGGTCAGAAACTATGGTGGACAATTAAGTTCAACTCATGGCAGAAAGCAGACCTCTTTGGTTTGGACGATGTTCCGCTTATCAGAATTTCTGAGATGATTCTCAATAGAGCTGAGGCGTATGCTCATCTTAACAATATGACAAATGCCCGTAAAGATATCAATGAGTTTAGGGTATGCAGAGGAATAGGTAATACATCTGTTCCTGATTCAGGATTACTTGAAGAGATTCTGCTTCAGAGAAGAATAGAGTTTGCTTTTGAAGGACACAGATATTTCGATCGCAAGAGACTTGGTTTGGATATTCTTCGTCCGGAGGGTTTACCTACCATTCCGTACTCCGATTATAGAGTAGTGGCAGCTATAGGAACAACCGAGTTGGATGTTAACAAACTGCTTGTTCAAAATCCAGGTTATTAACAGAAAAACCAGATTGAGATGAAAACAATAACATTAAAATCAATAATGGCAATTATGGCCGTTGCAGTTCTCTTCTCCTGTCAGAAAGAAGACTGGACTTATAAGGGCCCGCAATACTTTGAATTCAGTGCCTCTGAAAACGGGCAAACTGCTTCAAACGGAGAATATGTAAAGGAGAATGGAGAAATTGGCTTAGATGCCGTGTGTGTGCAGCTTGTGAAACACTCCAATGCTCCGGTAACTGTTGCATACAAAATAGTGGATGAGGTGTATTTTCTCAAGGATGAGAGCCGCCTTGTTTCCGAACTGCCTGCCGGAAAACCTGCAGAACAGATAGAAGTTCGTCCTTCCACAGCGGAATACGGTACAGAATATGAGATTATATCCGAAGGCAATACAACCTTTTCTCCTTCTACAAAGAGCGGTACCATAACTATACCGGCCGGAGAGTATTTTGGATATATCAAAGTAAACATGAAGGTTAAATCCGGCAACAATTTCTATATAGTGCTTGTAGATTCACCAGATACAAAGGCTAATAAGCCAAGTTCTATACTGAACTATGTAATGATGCCGGAGAAGATAGTATATTTTGAAGAGTCGTTCTTAACAGAGATACCTTCTACCTTTACCATCATAGACAAAGACGGAGATGGTTACTGCTGGGAATACTATGGCGGTGAGGCTACTTCAGATTCTTGGAAGAGTGGAGGTATAGGTCCTCTTACTCCGGAAAACTATCTTGTAACCCCTGCTATAGCAA
Organism: uncultured Bacteroidales bacterium; assembly: GCA_900322025.1. Classification (GTDB taxonomy): domain Bacteria; phylum Bacteroidota; class Bacteroidia; order Bacteroidales; family UBA932; genus Egerieousia. The sequence continues at coordinate 25,734 of ONYJ01000010.1, forward strand.
TCGGAACAAAGATGAAGACCGCCTTTGTAAGCTTTGAGGTTGCAGCAAAATATGACGAGGGCTACAGAGTTGTTATATCTACATCGCCGATAACCATAGACAACTGCCGAGATGCAGAAGTTGCTCTGGATTGGCAGATAACAGAAAGTAGTAGCTTTGTAACCATAAATGTTGATATTTCTGCCTACAGGGGTGAAACTGTTTATGTTGCTCTTGTACACGGAAATTGTACAGACCAGTACTATATCAGAGTAAAGAATCTGTCTGTGTACGGATTGTAGCACTAACATAAAGCAAAGATGATAGACGAAAGACTAAAACAAATATTTGACGACCTTACTTCCATAGATGCCACTTCCGGCAACGAAGCTCCTGTGGCAGAGTATATCAGGAAGTTTGTTCAAAAATTGGGTATAGATTGTGAGATAGATGGAGCCGCTTCTCTTTCCGGAGGCAATAGCGGAAATGTTATTGTTAAGGTTAGAGGGGGAGGGAATCACTTCCTCGCCGCTCACATGGATACTCCTCGCTCAACTAAAGGATTAGTACGCAGATACTTAGAAGATAGAATAACTTCAGATGGGACTACGCCTTTGGGGGTAGATGACCGCGGGGGGCTTTCGTCTATTCTCTATGCTTTGGAAAAAGCTATTGCTAACGGCAAAATACAGCCTTGTACCTTGCTTTTTACTGTTTGTGAGGAAACCACACTGGCCGGCTCTACTTTTTATACGCCCACACCAGAGATAAAATATGGATTTATCTTTGATTCGTATATGAGCCCTCCTGCTTTTGTGAGCGAAACTTGCGGACTTTTGGAGTTTGGCGTAACTTTTTACGGACAATCTTCTCATGCCGGTATAGCTCCTGAAAGAGGGGTTAGTGCAATTCAAGTTGCAAGTGAGGCGATTACTAAGTTTCCTTACGGAAAGTTAGGCGATAAGGATACGGGCAATATAGGGGTAATAAAAGGAGGTTCTGCCACAAATGTGGTTTGCGACCGAGTAGAGATTTTGGGTGAAATCCGCAGTGGTAATCTTGAGGAAGGCGAAAAGCGTTTCAAAAAAATTATAGAAGAGTTTGAGGCTGTATGTGTAAAACACGGAGCTTCAATGGAATACCATAGCGCATGGGATTTTACCCCTTATTACATTCATTCCCAAGATGAGCCTTACAAGCACTTGGAGGCTGTAACCAAATCGTTGGGAATGAAACCTCTGCCTATGAAGTCTATGGGCGGTAGCGATGCTAATGCAATGAATAAAAAAGGAATAAAAACCATAAACATAGGAGTTGGTGCTCAGAATCCTCACGGCAACGATGAGTTTATTCTATATGAAGATTTTACCAAAGCCTCTCAAATAGCTTATGGTCTTATGACTACAATTTTGGAAGACTGATATGAAGAAAACAATTCTGGCATTAAGTGCCGTATTTATATCTTTTTTCTCTTCTTGCAAACAATGCGAGAAGGGAGAGCAATTAGAGTTCCTGCCAGAAAACATAACGGCAAAAGGAACCTTAGTTATAGAAGGAGGGGGCGACCGTATTGCTCCTATTTTGAATAAGATAATAGAAAAAGGTGGAGGGCCGGACTGCAAGTTATTAGTAATTCCGTTTGCCAGCCAGATGTCAGATACAGGCCCAAGACAGGCCGAAGAATTTCGTGCGCTCGGATGCAAGAATGCCGATTATATAATGTGCGAAAAAGACTCCATAGATAATCCGGAAAATCTTGCCAAGTTAGATGGCGTAACAGCTGTTTTCCTTTCGGGCGGCGATCAGAATCGTCTGAAAGAATTCCTTAGCGGAACAAAATTCTTCCACAAGATGCTCAAAATTTATCAAGACGGAGGTGTAATAGGTGGCACCAGCGCAGGTGCTGCTATTCAGAGCCGTATAATGCTTACCGGAAGACAGATAAATGTAGGAGCAGATGAAGAATCGCCTGTCTTCAACGAAATAAAAAGCAATTATGTTGAAACAAAAGAGGGCTTTGGCTTTTTGGACAATATAATTATAGACCAACATTTTATAGCCCGCCGCCGTCAGGTGAGGCTCATCAATGTTTTGTTAGACAATCCAGGATATCGTGGGCTTGGCATAGATGAGGAGAGCGCCGTGGTTGTAAATCCAGATAAAACGATAGAAGTGGTAGGTACAGGATGCGCGATGCTTTTTGAGCCTTACAAGAAAGGAGAAGACGGCAGTAACGCACATAGCTTTAAGCTGACCGTACTCTATCCGGGAGACAAGTATAACATATAGAAAAACTGAAGATTATGGCAGCAGGCAAAAAAATACCCCATACTTTTGTCATTATAGGATTCGTACTTATGATATGCGGAATTCTGACTTGGATTGTTCCGGCAGGAGAATTTGAGCATCAGATGGTTAATGTAAACGGAGCAGAACGCGATATTATAGTGGCAGATTCTTACCATCAGGTAGAAAGCAATCCTCAAAGCTGGCAGGTACTGGGCGCAATAGTAGATGGCTTTAAGCGTCAGGCTGCCATAATAGCCTTTGTGCTTATAATAGGCGGAGCTTTTCAAATATTAAACAGCAGCAGAGCCATAGACTTTGGCATTCGCTCTTTTCTGAGAAAAGTGCATAAACACTGGACCATTATTGTTGCTACAATGCTAATTTTCAGCATATTCGGAGCGGTATTTGGCATGAGCGAAGAAACAATAGCGTTTGTTATAATATTTGTTCCATTGGCCATTTCCATGGGCTACGATTCCATAACCGGAGTACTTATGGTATATGTGGCTGCCCATATAGGCTTCAGCGGGGCGGTGTTCAACCCATTCACCATAGGAATAGCTCAGGGGTTGAGTGGTCTTCCCCTGTTTTCCGGCTTTGAATATAGACTGGTAGTATGGGTGATTCTAACCATGCTTATAATAGCCTTTGTTTTGTGGTATGCCAATAGGGTAAAGAAAAATCCAAAGCTAAGTCCTACATACAAAATAGACGAATACTGGCGCAATAGAGAGAAGGAGAGTGCCGAAATGCAGTTTCAGGAGAAGACTCCTTTGTCTGCATGGATTATATTTGCACTTTCTTCAATAGTTCTTGTGGTAGCCTCTGTGTTATATCCTAAGACAACAGTTACCTTAGGGGGAAAGGAGCTTTCTTTTGTTTGTATTCCTGTTATTTCTGCTCTATATGTAATTGTCGGACTAATAACGCTCAGAAAATCTTACTTATACTTTATACTTAGCGTATTGGCTTTTACAATAATATTTTTGGTTGTAGGCGTTTTGGGATATGGTTGGTATGTAAAAGAAATATCTGCTTTATTCTTAGGAATGGGAATAATAAGCGGAGTTGCCATGGGTAGCGGAGCTAACAAGATAGCCGTAGAATTTGTAAACGGGGCCAAGGACATACTTTCTGCCGCATTGATAGTTGGTCTTGCCGGAGGTATAATAGAGGTGCTTACAGCCGGAAGGGTTATGGACACCATTCTTTATGGTTTGGCAGAGACTATGGATGGTACAAGCAGGGGAGGAACCGTTTCCATAATGTACGGAATTCAAACAGCTTTAAATCTGTTTATACCATCGGGGACAGCCAAAGCAGCCCTTACTATGCCTATAATGGCTCCTTTCTCCGATGTGATAGGACTAAGCCGTCAGGCAACGGTTATGGCATATCAGTTTGGAGACGGATTTACCAATATGATTACTCCAACTTCGGCAGTTTTGATGGGAGTGTTGGGGGTTGCTAAAATTCCTTATGAACTATGGCTTAAATGGTTCTGGAAGATATTGTTGGCGTTTATGCTTATAGGTCTTCTGCTTTTGATGCCAACGGTGTATATGAACCTTAACGGCTTTTGAAAATAGAATCTAAAAAAAACCGCACATAACTTGTGCGGTTTTTTTTGCGGTGAGGGCGAGATTCGAACTCGCGGAACCGTAAACCGGTTCGGCAGTTTAGCAAACTGCTGGATTCAGCCACTCTCCCACC
>ONYJ01000016.1 GCA_900322025.1 uncultured Bacteroidales bacterium
AAATAGTAATTCAGATAGTAGTTAAACAGAAACAGTAAAAGTATTCCGATACCCACTGCAACAACACAAGGCATCAGACTGCGGTAAAAACCTTCAGACAACTTGTCGGAGTTGTCTCTCAATGCCCGCTGAGAAGAAAGATTCAGGTCTTTTATATAGCTTCTCAGTTTTGTATAAACAGGATACAATCTTGCGAAATACCAATCCTTTTTTACTTGATAGTCTGGCTCATTCCATACCCCTTTAGCTTCTTCCAAGATATGGGCGTATGCCACATAGGCATACCTGATGGAGTCTGCCATACGCCTTTCGTCTGTGGTAGTAAAATTATCTCTTATGGCCCACAATGCATCTATAAACTTTTCATCATCGCGCACTGCCAGCATTGTATTCACATCTGTATAGGTAAAATCGCCCATAGTGCTGAGTAAACGAAAGTTATATTCATCTGCCATATCCAGCAAACGCCGCGTGGTATTGATACTTATAATATCGTCTGTAACAAACTGGGCCACCGTACGCCGCATAGTAACAAACTCATAGATAGCAATAAGGCTCGAAAGAAGGAGAATGAATCCTAACACCACAAAACCCAAAGATATTTTTCTTTTTAATACCATTGCAGAGTAATTATATGATACAAATGTACAAAAATGGATTATGATGAGGTCGAATAGAATAAAAAAAATGCGCACCATAAGTTCCATGAACCTTTGGTGCGCACCGATATACAATATATTTGAAGAATATAATTACTTCTTACTCATCACTTTGATAAGATCCAAAACTTTGTTGGAGTATCCAACTTCGTTATCGTACCAAGAAACCACCTTAACAAAGTTAGGTGAGAGCTGAATACCAGCCTTGGCGTCAAAAATAGAAGTTCTCTTATCTCCCAAGAAGTCTGAAGAAACAACAGCATCTTCTGTATAACCAAGAATGCCTTTGAGCTCTCCTTCAGAAGCTTTCTTCATAGCAGCACATATTTCCTCGTATTTTGCCGGTTTTTCAAGAGTTACTGTAAGATCTACAACAGAAACATCCAGAGTAGGAACTCTCATAGACATACCTGTAAGTTTGCCGTTGAGAGCAGGAATTACCTTACCTACAGCCTTTGCAGCACCTGTAGAAGAAGGTATGATATTGCCACCGGCAGCACGACCACCTCTCCAATCTTTCTTGGAAGGACCGTCAACTGTTTTTTGAGTTGCAGTTGTAGCATGAACAGTTGTCATCAAACCCTCTTTCACTCCCCAGATATCGTGTAAAACTTTAACCAGCGGAGCTAAACAGTTTGTTGTACAAGAAGCATTTGACACGATATCCTGACCAGCATAAGTATCTGAATTAACACCACATACAAACATTGGAGTATCGTCTTTAGATGGAGCAGACATAACAACTCGCTTAGCACCAGCCTTTAAATGAGCCTCTGCTTTTTCGCGAGTAAGAAAAAGTCCTGTAGATTCAACTACATACTCAGCACCAATCTCATTCCATTTGAGGTTAGCAGGATCCATTTCTGAAGTAATGCGGATAGATTTTCCGTTAACTATCAGTGCACCATCTGCAATTTCAACAGTACCGTTAAACCTACCATGCACAGAGTCGTATTTGAGCATGTAAGCCATGTAGTCAACATCTAAGAGATCGTTAATACCTACAATCTCTATATCGTCTCTTTCTTGCGCAGCCCTAAAAACAAGGCGGCCAATACGGCCGAAGCCGTTAATACCAACTTTAATTTTAGTCATATTTTGAAATGTTTATTTAATTATCAGCAATACAAAGTTATAATTTTTTATGTATTTTATCTAAATTTGTGCAACTATGAAGAAAAAAATGGAAATACTCATTACTAACGACGATTCTTATACCGCTAAAGGCATAAAATTATTAGCAAAATTATGCAGCACAATAGGCAATGTTACCGTGGTGGCCCCTAAAATGCCACAAAGTGGAATGAGTGCGGCTCTGAGTATGGGAAAAGCTCTTTTTTTAGAAAAAGAACAGGAAACAGAGGCAGAAAACGGCAATAGAATAGAGGTTTTCAGTTTTACCGGCACACCGGCAGACTGCGTTAAAATTGCTATGAACACTATTTTCAGCAGAGAAAATAAACCAGACTTATTGTTTTCTGGTATAAATCACGGTTCTAATGCATCTACAGCAGCAGTATATTCCGGCACCCTTGGTGCTGCCGCAGAGGCCGCCATCTATGAAATACCGGCTATAGCGCTATCTATCAATACTCATAATCCGGATGCCGATATGTCTTGCGTAGAGGCATACTTTCATACCATAGTAAATAATTATTTGGCTAATCCCCCTCAAAAAGGCATTTATCTCAACATAAATTTTCCTAACACACCAGCCGAAAATATAAGCGGAATCAGATTTGCCCATCAAGGAGCCGGAATGTGGATAGATGAATTTGAAAACTATACCACCCCAACCGGCACACCTTTCTACTGGATTTGTGGCAAGTTTGAAGACAAGGCAGAAGACACTGAGGGAGATCATACACTCCTGAGAGAAGGCTATATAACAATAGTACCACACAAGATAGACAGCACTTCGTATGTTGAGAAGAACAGACTAGAAAAACTTTGGAAATTCTGACAGCATGAAATACTTCATTATTGCCGGAGAAGCATCTGGAGATTTACACGGCTCTAATCTGATAAAAGGCTTAAAGCAAGCAGATCCACTTTGCCAGATAAAGTGCTGGGGCGGAGATCTTATGAAAGAGGCTGGCGGAGAATTGCTGTGCCATTACAAAGATACTGCTGTTATGGGGTTTTGGGAGGTTGTAGTAAAACTCGGAAAAATTATCGACAATCTAAAAAAATGCAAGAAGCATATTTTACAATTTTCTCCAGATGTGGTTATCCTGATAGATTATCCGGGATTTAACTTTAGAATAGCAAAATTTGCCAATAATAAAGGATTAAAAGTCTTCTACTATATTGCTCCAAAAATATGGGCGTGGAAAGAAAGCCGGGGAAAGAGGCTCCAGAAGTATGTAAACAAACTATTCATTATTTTTCCGTTTGAAATAGAGTACTTCAAAAAGCGTTGGAACATTAGTGCCATATACCTTGGTAACCCTTTAATAGACAGTATTAACAACAACCCATACATTCAAGAGAGCAGAGAGAGTTTCTGCGAGCGTATATCCAAGAGTTATTCTGCCGATCTTAGGGCACAAGATAAATACATTGCACTTTTAGCCGGCAGCAGAAGAAGCGAAATCAGCTTCTTACTACCACGAATGGTGGATGTAATACAGATGTTTCCGCACTATAAGTTTATACTGGCAGCCGCACCTTCTGTACCGAAAGATTTTTATGTGGAGATACTTAGTTCTCACTGCAAAAAAACAGGAATAGAGATCTCGACGCTGTCTCTGCCAATAATATATGGCCAAACCTACCCTATCTTAAAACATAGTGCTGCAGCTATAGTAAATTCTGGTACGGCCTCTTTGGAAGCCGCCTTGATAGGCACACCCCAAGTAGTATGCTATGGAGGCAGCAAAATATCTTACTTCATTGCCAAGCATCTGATTAAGGGCATTAAATACATTAGTTTGGCTAATCTGATTGCAGATAAACTCATTTTCAAAGAACTTATCCAAAACAATTCAAGTGCAGAAAACATGGCCGCAGAACTGCATCTTTTATTAGAAGACGAACAGTACATTCAGGCTATGAAAGCAGATTATCTCATGGTCAGCAAGCTTTTAGGCGGTAACGGAGCTTCCGTTGCCGTTGCCCGAGCTATGGTAGAAGAGCTAAAACTATCAGAAGGTAAAACTCAGCAGAATGAAGATTAAAATCTACAAATATCACGGAGCGGGAAACGATTTTGTTTGCATAGACAACAGAACCGGCACCATACAACTAACCACCAAACAGATTCAACACTTATGCAATCGTAGATTTGGCATAGGTGCAGATGGGCTGATATTACTCGGCAAAAGCAAACAATACTCATTCTCCATGAGGTATTTTAATGCAGATGGCAAAGAAGGTTCTATGTGCGGCAATGGCGGGCGATGTATAGTAGCCTTTGCAGATAAACTGGGTATAAGCAATTTTGAATTTGAGGCTATAGACGGAAAAAAAAAAAAAAAAA
>ONYJ01000002.1 GCA_900322025.1 uncultured Bacteroidales bacterium
AAATTCCAAAATGCCAAACTTATCGTAATTACCGTTCAATAAGATACCTATGGAATCTGGTATGTGGTAATCGGTGTTGTCTATCATGAGCCCCAAAAGCAGAGAGGCGGCATTCTCTTCGTCCATGTTAAAGTTGCCCGGAGTACATTCCGAACCTATTATCAGGTGCGGATTGTAAATATTTTTGAGTTCTTGCCACGGAAAGTTATTGTATAATCCGCCATCGTAGAGCAAATTGCCGTTATTGTTTACAGGTTTGAAAACAAGTGGAATAGACATAGATGCCCTTATGGCGGTACCGAGGTTGCCGTGCCTTTCTATTCTTTGCCGGTGATGGTTAAGATCTGTGGTGATGCAAAAGAAAGGTATCATTAGGTTGTTAAAATCGTATCCGCATGCCTTGCTTGCCGGTGCAAAAATTTCTAACACGGCCAAATCCATGGGGTAAGAAGATATTAAAGAAGTGGGTAAGGCTAACTGAAATCTCTTAACGGTATCGCCTGTCATATTTCTGATGGCGCCTAAATTGAGTTTTGCCATGGTAGCATCGGGATCGCTTTTATAGTAGTACTCGGCATAGGGAATTTCTGCCTTGCCTTTAGACCAAGCGTTAAAACTATGGCTCTTGATTAGGGCTATCATTTCGTCTGTGCTATAGCCTATGGCATATAAGCCGCCTATTATGGCTCCCATAGAAGTGCCGCAGATATAATCTATAGGCACATTGTTTTCTTCGAGGGCTTTAATTACTCCTATGTGAGACAAACCTTTGGCTCCACCCCCACTTAAAACCAATCCTACTTTGTAGTCTGTTTTTGAGGTGTCTTGTGCATACAGCGTATTTTGCCGAGCAACATTGCTCGGGCTTGTGCCGTATGCTCGGTTAAATGTAAACAGTGCAACAAAAATACAAGTTATTGCTATAAAACCAGTTTTGACGCTTTTGTAGCCTATGTAAGAACTCCACCTCATACGAACTCCAAAGTTAGTGAATATTTATAACTTTGTAGCCAACGAATGTTTGAACTGTTTTAAACTTTTTACAAGATACTTATGAAGATATTTTTAATTGCAGCAATGTTCTCTTTCTTGTTTTTTGCTTGCAAGGGAGGAGAAAAAGAAACTCAAAACCAGACCCCGCAGCCGGCACAGCAGCCAGAGCCTGAGAAAAAGCAGCCACAACTTGCTTTTGATCCGGATTCTTTAGGGGTAGAACCACAATTTGACATAGTAACTTCTATGGGTACTATACGCATAAAGCTCTACGAAGATACACCTAAGCACAAGGCCAACTTTATTCGCCTTGCCTCTCAGAAGTATTACAATGATATTACATTCCATAGGGTGATTCGTGATTTTATGATTCAGACAGGAGATCCTTACACAAGAGATTATCCGGATCGTACCGATATTTTTGGTACAGGTGGGCCGGGGTATACAGTAGCGGCAGAGATAATTCCTGCTCATAAACATAAGAAAGGAGCCTTAGCGGCTGCTCGCAAGGGAGATGCCGCAAATCCTGAGCGCGCATCATCCGGCAGCCAGTTTTACATTGTACACGACGCAAATGCCTGTGCGCAGTTAGATGGTGCCTATACCGTTTTTGGAGAAACTGTAAGCGGGCTTGATGTTGTAGATAAGATAGCTACAGTGCGCACCGGTGCCAGAAAACGCGATTTACCCGATACGGATATTAAGATTATATCAATACTTCCGGCAAAGTAAAATATTTTTATTAAAATTAACCACTGATAATCAAAGCATTAGTAAGAAATATTGAAGATTTTCGCAGATTTTGTTCAGCTCTGCCGAATTTGTGGCACGGGCTTTGCAATTACTAAAGCGTAGTTTTTTCATAGGTTAATTTTTAGGTTTGAGAAATGGGTTGGCTAAGAAGCCAGCCCTTTTTCGTTTTTGCATTTACTAAATTTTTAAGTATATTTGCAGCCCTTCTCGAGTAGAAGGGCTTATATAATTATATTAATAACATTAAAAACTCACAGTTATGTCTGTAAAAATCCGTCTTTCACGTCATGGAAAGAAGAATTATGCCTTCTTCCATATTTTGGCGACCGATGTTAGGGCTCCACGTGATAGCCGTTTTATTGAGCTTTTGGGTTCTTACGACCCTAATACCAATCCGGCTACCATTGTATTGAATGTAGATAGGGCTGTTTATTGGCTTCAGAATGGAGCACAGCCTACTATAACAGCAAGAAGAATTCTTTCTTACAAAGGTGCTCTTCTGAAAAAGCACCTTGCAGAAGGTGTTAAAAAGGGCGCTCTTACACAAGAGCAGGCTGATGCTAAGTTCAATGCCTGGGTGGTAGAAAAAGAGGCCAAGGTAGAAAAGAAAAAAGAGAATCTGAAGGCTTCTAAGGCAGATGCCAAGAAAGCTGCCGTTGAGGCAGAAAGCAAGGTAAATGCTGCAAGAGCAGAAGAGCTTGCAAAGAAGAAGGCAGAGGCCGAAAAGGCTGCTGAAGAAGCTCGCAAAGCCGCTGAGTCTGATGCTGCTGCTGCAGAGCAGGCAGAAGCTCCGGCAGAAGAGGCTCCAGCTGCAGAAACTCCTGCAGAGGAAGCGCCTAAGGCCGAATAGTTTTGTGCTTTCTGTTAATTAACCCTGCCTACGATGCAGTTTACTTCCTGCGCTCAGATAGCTAAAACCTACGGAAATAAGGGAGAACTTCTCCTCAGAGTAGAGTCTGACCGCTTTTCTGAACTCTTAGAAGTATGTGAAAATACAGAAAAAGAAATTGAGGAACCGGTGTTCATTTATTTTGATGGACTTCCGGTTCCTTTCTTTATAACTTCTGCCCATCATCGTTCTAATAATGCTTGGATAGTGTTTTTTTCTACCATCAGAGATACTGTGCATGCAGAAGAGGTTGTTGGCAAAGAACTTCTGCTAATAGCCTCCGAACAGGATCGTTTAGAAAACTTAGATACTCTTGTTGGTTACTCTGTAGTATCGGAGGAGGACAAAAGAGTTGGTACCATATCCAAAGTGTACGAATACCCGGGCAATATCTGTTTAGAACTTAAAGAAACAGGAATTCTCATTCCTTTTCACGAAGATTTAGTGCGTTCTTTCGACCAGAAAAACAAAACCATTTCAATGGTGATTCCGACAGGTCTTATCAAATAAAACTTTAGTGTACGGCAAGTTAGAGGCTCTCGATATATTTTTTGGGAGTGATGCCGGTTTCTTTTTTAAAGAACTTGCCAAAAGAAGATTGATCAGCAAAATTCAGTTTTTCTGCAGTATCTTTTATAGTAGCCCCTGGCAAGCGGAGCATATTCTTGGCCTTGCTTACAACATGTTGTGCTATTAGCTGAGATGCTGTTTGCCCCGTTTCTTCTTTAAGAATGAGGCTTAGATATTGTACGCTGATAAAGAGCTTGTTTGCATAGAAGGAAGGATAGTGCTCCTTTGTTACATGATCTCTGAGCAAAAGCACAAATTTGCTCATAAGTTCTTGCTTTCTCGAAATGGATTTAGATTGTAAACCAATGTGCTCCCTGGCCGAAATCAGAGAAAAGAGTTCTGTCATCACAATAGAAAGTGATGGAATGATTAGGTATTCCTTGATTTCTTGTCTTGTGTCTTTCAGATATTGATAAAGAAGCTCAAAACTATCGCTTATCTTGTTGAAAGATTCTTCGTTCATTTCAAAGTGTGGCCTCTGGAAAATATCAGACATATCGTGCGTGGGAAGTGGCTTTGGGCCACCATCGCTATTACCCAAACGATCCAGCACATCTCTCTTTATAATAAGAAGAAAAAAGCGTCCTCCGGTAGAAAGATCTGCACCGCTTATGGCATTTATGGGAGATATTAGAAGCAGAGACTTTTCCGGAATAGAATAATGCTTAAAATCGAGAGATACATCGAGAGTGCCATCCAAAACCAGCAGGGCGGTTAGGGCATCAAATCTATAGGAATGGGTAATTAAGCCGGATGAAGCTTTTACTATCAGCTCTTTATTAAAGTCTGTAGCCCTAATCATCATAATCTCGTTCTTGAAGCTATATCCTCCAAAATAACCGGCCAGATCGGTCATGTTTAAGTCTATGCTTTGGATTTTGTTCTCTTGCGTAGTCATTTTAATTATAATTCTGGAACAAAAATAATGAAAATTTATGCTTTAAGAATGGATTTTTTGTAGAATCTGTATAGAAACAGACCAAAAATATACGATTATGGCCTATAATAGTTTCTTCTGTTAGTATCATCTTTGTATCGTCTTACACAAGGTAAGTTTTACACACTAAAATGATAAGAAGAGAGCAAATATTGGAATCAGCATTTAATGCGTTTACCTCCAGAGGTATAAAGGAGGTAAAAATGGAAGATATTGCAGCTTCCCTTAAAATCTCCAAGAAAACTCTTTATGAATTTTTCGGAAGTAAGAAGGAACTTTTGGTTCAATGTCTGGAGTATAAGTTTCCGCAACTTTTAGAGAAGAATTCCAAAATAATCAAGTGTATGCCTAATCCTCTTACGGCGCTTGTTTTCTGTGCGGTAGAAAATATAAGATTCTGGAGTAGCTTTAGTGATAAGTTTATCAGCGAAGCAGAACGCATGCCGGAGCTCAGCGATTACAGGATTTCTGTTAAAAACGAACTCGACGGACATAGCAGCAAGTTACTCGGGGGTTGTGTTGCTGAGGGTTACTTAGAAGAAGAGAATTCTAAGAGACTCGTGTCTGTTTTTATGGACAATCTCCGCAACTTTGACGAGTTTAAGAATCCGGAAGTCTTTCCTTCTCAGCTTTGTTTTTCTATAGTAATTACAATTTTGGGAGGTTTGTGTACCAAGAAAGGCAAGATGATATTAGACGAACTGAAGAACAATTATAGTTAAAGCAGAAAATATATAATAGTAATAGATATGATAAAGATTTTAAAATTCATTTGGCTTGGAGCGATAATGTTGGTATGTGCTTCTTCTGTATTTGCACAGGGTACCGACACCGTGGCCATTACACTTAAAGATGCGTGGGATATAGCTCTCAGTAAGTCTCTTACGGTGATGGTGGCAGATAAAGAAATAGAGAAGACAGGTTACGAGAAGAAAGGAGCATACGCCAGTTTGTTCCCTAATGTAGCATTTTCCGGCAACTACCAGCGTACTATAAAGAAGCAGACTATGGTAATGAAAATGGGAGATGTGTCTCAGAAGATTTCTATGGGAACAGACAATAATATGAGCGGTGGCTTTAGTGCTTCCATGCCGCTGGTTAATGTGGCTTTGTGGAGGAGCTTGGATATTTCCGGAATGGGAGTGGATCTTGCTGTGGAAAAAGCCAGACAGAGCCGTCAGGATCTTATCAATCAGGTAGAACAAGCCTTTTATACTTGTCTGCTGGCTTCCGATTTATGTAATGTGTACAAGGAGAATTACAGCAATGCGGAAGAAAACTATCGCCAAACAAAGGCTAAGTATGAGAGTGGCAGGGTTGCTAAATATGATATGATAAGGGCAGAAGTAAATATGCAGAATGCCGAGCCTAATGTATATGATTCTCAAAACAGTCTTATGCTTGCACTATGGCAGTTAAAGGCTCTTATGGGAGTAAATCTCAACACTAATATAAAATGTATAGGCTCGTTATCGGATTATACATATCAGATGTATCAGATAGTGATGGCGGCCGATACAATAGATCTCTCAAAAAACTCAACCCTAAAGCAGCTTGATATACAAGAGGATATTCTTGAAAAAACATACAAGATGCAAGTAGCTCAGTATTACCCTACTCTTGCGGCAACAGCTCAATACAACTGGGTTTCGATGTCTAACGATTTTAAGATAGCGCACTACGACTGGAACCCTTATTCGGTAGCAGCTTTGAGTTTGCAGATTCCTATTTTTTCGGGTTTGCAGAGATTAAACAATGTTCGCCAAGTTAAGGTGCAGCAACAGCAGTTGGAGTTGCAGAAGGAGAATGCCAGAAGGGGTTTGATTGTGGCTGCAAAACAAAGCCTTAGCTCTTTAGAAACAGCCCTTAAACAATATAAGGCAGCTGAGGCAACTTTAGAGGGTGCCACTACGGGCTATGATATAGCAAAGAAGATGTATGAAGTTGGTAGGGCAACAATACTCGAAGTGAATGATGCTCAACTTGCACTTTTACAGTCTAAGCTTAATCTGCATCAGGCAGTCTATTCGTATCTCACAGCCAAGAGTTCTTTGGATCTTGTGTTGGGAGTAGAGCGTGCCGATAAGGAAATGTTCGGCAAAGGAGACCAGATGCAACCAGCCCGCCAGTTGATAATCAAGAAAGAGGAGAGTACTTCAGCCGAATAAATTGTAAGAAAAAAATAGATTATATATATGAAAAGTAACATTATCAGAACATTTGGACTTGCGGCTATCTGTCTGGCCGGAGCAATTTCAATTTCTTGTAACTCTGACAAGAAAACAGAAGAAAAGACAGAACAGCAACCTAAGGTTATCGGTGTAACAATTAAAGCTGCTTGCACAAAAGATGTTCCTCAATTTGAGATTTTTACAGGAACGGTAGAAGGCTTTAACCTAAATAATATATCGCCTCAGGCTCCTGGCAGAATCGAGAGAATTTTTGTAGAAGTAGGAGATCATGTAAGCAGAGGACAGAGGTTGGCGCAGATGGAAGCTACCAATCTTACTGCAGCAAAGCTCCAGATGGAGAATAATAAATTGGAGTTTGAAAGAACAAAGCAGTTGTTTGAAATAGGTGGAGCTTCTCAGAGTGAATACGATGCGCGCAAGATGGCTTATGAGGTATCGCTGAATAGCTATAATAATCTGGCCGCCAATACATATCTGATATCTCCTATCTCCGGAGTGGTTACGGCCCGCAACTACGATGCAGGTGATATGTATGCTGCAGCAATGCCGCTTTATACCGTTCAGCAGATTCGTCCTGTAAAAATAAAGGTAAACGCTCCGGAGGGGCTTTACGGAAAAATTAAGAAGGGACAGAAAGTTATTGTTAAGTTGGATGTTTATGGCTCAGAAGAATTTGAAGGTAAGGTTCATCTTGTATATCCTTCTCTTTCTGCAACTTCCAGATCATTCCCAGTTGAAATAACCATTGCCAATGCAAATGAAAGAGTGCGTCCCGGAATGTTTGCGAGAGTAACCTTTACATACGGTACTGAGCGTAATGTGGTTGTTCCGGATGTGTCTGTGGTAAAACAGATGGGTAGTGGAGATCATTATGTTTATACCGTTGTAGATAACAAGGTTGTCTTCAACAAGGTAAAACTCGGCCAGTTGATAGGCACAGAGTATGAAATAAAGAGCGGCCTTAACGAAGGTGATATGGTAATAGTTGAGGGCCAGAATAGAGTAGTTAACGGGCAGGAAGTTAAGGCTACAGTAGGTGAGCCAGCTTCTTTTGTCCCAGATAATCTTGTAGAAAAAACACAGTAGAAAATGAGTCTTTTTGCATCTGCAGTAAAAAAACCAATCACCACAGCGCTGATCTTTGTGGCAATAGCGATCTTTGGTATATTCTCGTTTATTACACTACCTATAGACCTGTTCCCTAAGATTGAGAGCAATTCCATTATGGTGATGACCTCGTAT
>ONYJ01000188.1 GCA_900322025.1 uncultured Bacteroidales bacterium
TCTTTGAGAGCAAACAACCCACAGCCTTCGGATATTACCTCTCCGGCAGAACTCAGAAGCGGTCCCTTAGCTATAATGTCTATCTCCAAATGATGATGCCGCCAATTTCTCTTTATAACTTGCAAACCATGCTGCTGCAACCACTCAACGGCCAAGTCCTCCGCTCGCCGCCCCTTTTCCACAGTGCTTTTATCCGCTGCACTTTTCTGCATACTTCCCATCGCTACTCCAACTATGCCCGTTACTCCTAACTATTATCCGAAAGCTACCTACCTAAACTTTTTCCACAACACTTTCAGCCACAGCGCTTTTACCACAGCGCAACCACCTTTGTTTAAGTGTTTTATAGTTATTCCTGAAGGCTGTCAACAACTCGCATGCAGCATTCTCGTAAGTACCTTGTAGCTAATTTTTAAAGGTTATCAATAACGCTCCTTTAGGCAGTGTTTCTCCTACCTTGGCATTCACTTCTTTTATTATTCCATCCATAGGAGAAGTTATTACATTCATCATCTTCATCGCCTCATAAATCATCATCCTCTCCCCTTTCTTTACCTTCTGGCCCGGTTTTACAAACACCTCAATTACAGAGCCCGGTATATGCGAAACTACATTGTATGGATCCGGAGCTTTCCATGGTTTTCTTTCAAGAAATTTCTTAGTCAGATATGTTTTGTACTCATACCCCTCTTCGCTTACTCTAAATTTTTTCTTGGAAGAAGCCGGTAGAGAAACTTCTACAGCATCGCTGATTTCGCCCAATGTATGCAACTCCTTCTCCTCAGATTCCAATTGCTGACTTTGAGGGTTCTTTTCTATTAACTTGCTTTTATCTCCTGCCATAGTTTCTTGGTTTTAGAAGATTCGTACCATTAAAATGGTGGAATACCATGCTTTTTCTTAGGAATACCTGCCGTTTTATGCTGCGATATGTCTAAAGACTGAAGTATAAACTTTCTGGTATCTGCAGGATTTATAACAGAATCTATATAACCCTTTGAGGCAGCAACATAAGGGTTGGCAAACTTTTCCTTGTACTCCTTAACCTTTAACTTACGCATTTCTTCCGGCTTTTCGGCCTCTGTAATCTCCTTTCGGAAAATAATATTTGCAGCACCCTGTGGCCCCATTACGGCTATTTCTGCTGTAGGCCATGCAAATACAAAATCTGCTCTTAAATGACGAGAATTCATTGCTATATAACCTCCTCCGTAAGCCTTTCTTAAAATAACTGTAATTTTAGGAACAGTAGCCTCGGAATAGGCATATAGCAATTTTGCTCCATGACGTATCACCCCGGCATGCTCTTGATCTATACCGGGAAGATAACCGGGCATATCCTCAAGAGTTACTATAGGAATGTTGAATGCATCGCAAAAGCGTATGAATCTTGCCGCCTTGTCTGAAGAGTCGCAATCCAAAACACCGGCCAAATACAAAGGCTGGTTTGCTATAAATCCTACGGTACGCCCTTCCATTCGTCCGTATCCGATAACAATATTCTTAGCCCAAAGCTCCTGCACTTCAAAGAATTCAGAATCATCTACAAGAGCTTTTATTACATTTCTCACATCATAAGGCTCTGTAGGGTCTGCCGGCACAGTTTTAACAATATTGAATTTTTTCAGCGGACTTTTAGGCTTGGTTGCCTGTGCAGAAGTCTGGTTGTTAGCAGGTAAGTAAGAAAGCAAGGTCTTTATCTGCTTAAAGCACTCATCTTCGCTCTCTGCAAAGAAATGGGCATTACCCGTTGTTTCGCAATGAACCTTAGCTCCTCCCAAACTCTCCATATCTATTTCTTCTCCCAGCACAGATTTTATAACCTCAGGGCCTGTAATAAACATCTTAGATATTTTATCTACCACAAAAACGTAGTCTGTAAGAGCCGGGGAGTAAACAGCACCACCCGCACAAGGGCCTAAAATAACAGATATCTGAGGAATAACGCCGCTATTAAGCGTATTGCGGAAAAATATTTCTCCATATCCGGCCAAAGAATTTACACCCTCTTGAATTCTTGCACCTCCGGAATCGTTGATTCCTATAAGTGGTATTCTCATTTTAAGGGCATAATCCATAATCTTGGTAATCTTTCTGGCATGCATACTACCCAAAGACCCTCCGGCTACAGTAAAGTCTTGCGCATAAATGGCTACCGGCTGGCCGTTAATTTTACCGGTTCCTATAACTACTCCATCTCCTGCAAGATCTTTCTTCTCCATCCCAAACTCCCGAGCATCGTGCTGAATAAACAAATCATATTCATAGAAGGTGCCCTCGTCTAAAAGCTTTCTTATACGCTCTCTGGCCGGCAGTTTGCCCATTGCTATCTGCTTTGCAATAGCTTTGTCGCCGCCACCCTGCTGGGCCTGCTGGGTTTTCTCCTGCAATTCAGAAATTTTTTTACTGAATAAGCTCATGTATAAATGGTTTTAGTATTATCCCTGCAAAGATACAAAATTTATGTATGTAACACAATTGTAACATTCTCTCCCCTGCCATACAAAGAAGAGAGCGTCTTATTAACTTGAAGTACAAAGAATGTCGTTTAGCTTGTTGCGGAGCCTGTGAAAAAGAAAAAAGGGAGACCAAAGTCTTTTGATCTTCCCCACGCAAACGTGCAGAAAGTAGTTTTGGCTCCATACAAGCCTTACTTAAAATTTAGAGATTTTGGAAATGAGTTGTTTGACTCTCCTGTGTTTGCTTTTCTCAGAGCTTGCACTATCTTTGTAGGATGCTTAAAGCCCTTTAGGGCAAGCTTAATTGCAATAAAGAAAAGATACTAAATAAATAAAGATTTTAATATGTCATACACATTTGCTCAAAGGCACATCGGACCACGTGAGGAAGATATTAAAAAAATGCTCTCAACTCTCGGTGTAAGTTCAATTGAAGAACTTGTAAAACAGACCGTTCCTGAAAACATCCTTCTCAAAGAAGATTTGAAAATTTCTGCTCCTATGACAGAAAACGCCTACTTGGCTCATCTGAAAGAAATGGTTTCGCAGAACAAGAATTTCCGTTCTATGATAGGTCAGGGATATTACGGCACAGGCGTGCTTCCTGTAATCATCCGCAATATCTTTGAGAATCCTTGTTGGTACACTTCTTATACACCATATCAAGCAGAGATTTCTCAGGGAAGGCTTGAGGCTCTCCTTATTTTCCAGACTGTTATTAGCTCTCTCACTGGTTTTCCGCTTTCTAACTGCTCTATGTTAGACGATGCTCAAGCTGCAGCAGAGGCTATGAGGGTTATGTATAATCTGCGTACCAGAGATGCGGTAAAAGCAGGCAAGAATGTGCTTTTTGTAGATGATGAGGTGTTTGCTCAGGTTAAGTCTGTGATACGCACCAGAGCAGAAGGTTTGGGGATTAAGGTAGTGTTTGGCAACTGGAAAAACTGGGAGATAGATCCTATGTGTTTTGGTGCTGTTGTTCAGTATCCATCCGCCGATGGTGAGGTAAGAGACTATAGCTCTTTCTGCCAGAAGATGCACGAAAACCAAGCAATGGTTACCGCCTATTGCGATATTCTCGCCTTAGCTGTTCTTAAAGAACCTGCTGCTTGGGGGGCTGATATTGCTGTAGGTAGTGCTCAAAGGCTCGGACTCCCTATGGGATTCGGTGGTCCTACCGCAGGATATCTTGCAACAAGAGAAGAATACAAGAGAAATGTTCCCGGAAGAATTATCGGCGTAACCATAGATCGTCTTGGGAATAAAGCAGTTAGATTAGCCCTTCAAACTCGCGAGCAACATATAAAAAGAGAAAAAGCCACTTCTAATGTATGTACTGCCACAGCTCTTATGGCTACCATGAGCGGTATGTATGCCGTTTATCACGGACCGGAAGGGCTGAAATCTATTGCCCGCAATGCTGAACTCTTTGCACACAGAGTTGCTTCTCATTTAACAGAGGCAGGATACGAACTTTCTAACAGCGAATTTTTTGATACAATAGAAATAAAGGGTAAAAAAGACAGTAACGGAAGTTTTGAAAAGCTCAATACAGAGGTCATTAAATCTAAGGCTGAGGCAGAAAATATAAACTTTTATTACACAGCGTGCGACAAGATAA
>ONYJ01000036.1 GCA_900322025.1 uncultured Bacteroidales bacterium
AAGCAACTCTGCCATATCCGCCAAAAAGTGGATTGG
Source organism: uncultured Bacteroidales bacterium (assembly GCA_900322025.1). Classification (GTDB taxonomy): domain Bacteria; phylum Bacteroidota; class Bacteroidia; order Bacteroidales; family UBA932; genus Egerieousia. The sequence goes on from ONYJ01000036.1 coordinate 37, forward strand.
AATAATTTCAGAGATATTCCCCTCCGAATCTATATCTAAAAAGCTTACAAATAGGTCTGTGTCTGAGAGATTTGTTACTCGTATAAATACAGGAGTGCCTTTTTTAATAGAGTCTGTAAGAATATTCTCAAGGGTATCTGTAAGCTGGGTTAGCACGGGATATTTCCTAAAACTAACAGCAACCTCATTGGTTATATCCTCTCCTTTATAAACAACTCCCGCACTCTCTGTTTCGCGCTCTATTTTATTGTTAAGGGCAAGCCACAAATACGAGATATACTCTTTCAGATGGGAACTCTTCTTTTTGCTGCGGATTATATCACGTACTTTAGTACCTTGTTCATTTTGAAAAGAATATAGATTTTCTCCCCTTCGGTCCAATATAGAGAGGCTGGAGTTGGAAAGAGTTCTTACACTGTTGTCTTCTGTGAGTGCTCGCCCCCTTTTGAGAGGCACCCAAGCAGAGCCTTCCTGAATTTCCGCCTGCCCCGTTACCGAATAAACATATAAATGTTGAGCCTTTAGCTCTATCAAACAAGTCGATAAGAGAAATATCAGCAATGCTATCTTTTTCATTTTGTCTTAAATAGTATTATATCCCCTATTTTATTCTCAACTATAGGATTCTGTGCTCCTTTTGTTTTGGCTATAACCTCGTTGCTTATAAAGGTTTGCAGAGAGTTGGTTGTTACCTGTTTTTCTGAATTAACTGCCTTGCCTTTCAAAGCATCTATCACTGCCCTTGTAAAGATTCCATTTTCAACATCCTTCATTTCTGTAGATTCCTGGCTTGCTGTAGATGAGTAGAAACCTATAATGTCGTGCTCGGCAAAGGTAATCTCCTTCCTTGCTCCTTTACCACCATACAACACTCCACTATGGCAGGCATCCATAAATATAATTACGCGGCACTTTTTATCTTTCAACTTAACTAAGTTCTTGCGTATCAGATTAAAATCCACACCGGTATAAGGTTCATTTCCGTCTGAATCTATTGTCATAAAATAGGCATCCTCACCATCTCTAACTCCGTGTCCGGAGAAGAAAAGCATAACAACATCGTCTTGGCTTACCTTATTGGTAAGATTTGCAAGTTGCTTTTCCACAAACGCTTTCTTTGCATTGGCATCGTTTATCAACTCAGCTTTTACACCTTTGTACATACTTAAATCTGAGTTTTTTATAGCAGATATAAAATCTTGGGCATCTTTAGAGGCGTATGAGAGTTTGGTTAAAGATTCAGAGGCATAATCGCTAACTCCTACAGCAAACAGATATAAATCAGGTTTCTGAACAGCACCTGTATAAAGCAACCTGATTGTTTTGTTTTCAGAAGGAGTGCCGTTGTTATCTATGGCTGAAAGCATTATATTGCAAGCCTTCCCTGCGGAAGTAGGGAGCTTTAATTGCACCTCTTCATAGTTTTTGGAAATCCCCTTTGCTGTTTGGTTGGCAATATCTACCTCCTCTCCGTTTACCCAAATCCTGAGCATAGCCTTAGAGCCGTCTGATGTAGTAACTTGGTATCTTATTATTACATCTTCTGTAGTATAATTGCTGCCTGTAGAGGGCGATATAATTTTTACCACAGGCTTTTTGTATGTAGTGGCATTAGTGGTTGTTGAAGATACTGTTGGAGCATTTGTAGAAACATTCACCACATTAAACTCAAAATTATCCGGGTCTATCTCATACTGCTTGTAACTGAGCACTTTTTTATTACTATAGTGATACTCATTGCTGCTAAATTTATCCGCAAAGATCATAGAAGCAAGCATGAGGGTATCGCTGTTAATTACAAAGGTGGGTTGCTTTCTCTCCAAAGAAGAAAAGTTCTGCTTAAAACTCGGAGCCTTATCTATAGGCACATCTATCAATAAAGTTCCAAACTTTGCAGAAGATATGGCAAAGACCTCATTTTCTGAATCATACTTACCGAGGGTCATTGTTGCCATTTCTGGGTGCAAATCTGCATTTTCTTTTATAAAATTACTCTCTGCAACTCTTGTCAAACTATCTATCATAGCAGAACGATTAGGGCCTGTAACCCTATTGCGATAATCGGCTAACTT
>ONYJ01000019.1 GCA_900322025.1 uncultured Bacteroidales bacterium
AATCTGTTTTATTTTCAAGTACCATCTTCTTTTGATGCGGAAAAAGAGTTTAGTGAAATTAGAGAATCTCTTCCGGAGGATAAAAAATTTAAGTATTCATTTGAAGTATCGCCAGACTACTTGGGGAATATATTAAGTTGGTTATGGCCTTTGTTGTTGCTTGTGTTTATGATATACCTCTTCAGCAGTTTGACTCGTAAAATGAGCGGCATGGGAAGTGGTGGCGGAAGTGGTGGCGGAATTTTTTCAGTAGGAAAAAGTCAGGCGAAGGTTTTTGATAAAAACAGCAAAGTTAAAGTTACTTTTAAGGATGTTGCCGGTTTGGAGGAGGCTAAGGTTGAGATAATGGAGATTGTAGATTTTCTCAAGAATCCGGCAAAATACACTAATCTCGGCGGTAAAATTCCTAAGGGAGCTCTTTTGATAGGCCCTCCGGGTACGGGTAAAACTTTGTTGGCTAAGGCAGTAGCAGGAGAAGCTAATGTGCCTTTCTTTTCTATGAGTGGTTCCGATTTTGTGGAGATGTTTGTTGGTGTGGGAGCTTCGAGGGTGAGGGATTTGTTTAAGCAGGCAAAAGAAAAGGCTCCGTGCATAGTGTTTATAGACGAGATAGATGCAGTAGGGCGTGCTCGTGGAAAGAATGTGGGCTTTTCTTCTAATGATGAGAGAGAAAACACGCTTAATCAATTACTTACAGAAATGGACGGCTTTGGCACCAACAGCGGAGTTATTATTCTTGCAGCCACCAATCGTGCAGACATCTTAGATAAGGCTCTTATGCGTGCAGGGCGTTTCGACCGTCAGATAACAATAGACTTGCCGGAACTAAAAGACAGGGAATCTATATTCAATGTTCATTTGAAGAAACTGAAACTGGCTCCTGAAATTAACTTATCGTTTCTTGCAAAACAAACGCCCGGCTTTTCCGGTGCAGATATAGCAAATGTTTGCAACGAGGCTGCATTGATAGCGGCGCGTCATGATAAAAAGTTTGTAGAGAAGCAAGACTTTCTGGATGCGATAGACAGAATAATTGGCGGTCTTGAGAGAAAGAGCAAGATTATACCTCCTACCGAAAAGCGTACCATAGCTTTCCATGAGGCAGGTCATGCTACAGTCAGCTGGTTTTTGCCGAATGCAAATCCTCTGCTCAAAGTAACAATAATACCAAGAGGCAAGGCACTGGGTGCAGCATGGTATGTACCTGAGGAGAGGCAGATTATGACAAAAGAGCAGATGATGGATGAGATGGCGAGCCTGATAGGTGGCAGGGTGGCAGAGGAGATTATTAACAATAAGATATCTTCCGGCGCTCTCAACGATTTGGAGAGATTGACAAAAATGGCGTATGCTATGGTGGCCTACTATGGAATGAGCGATAAGTTAGGCAATGTATCGTGGTACAACTTCCAAGAAGATGGCTATACTCTTTCTAAGCCATTCAGCGAGAAAACAGCTGAGATGGTGGATGCAGAAACCAAGGTGTTGATAGACAAGGCTCATCAGATGGCAAAAGAGGTACTTGAATCTCATATGTCCGGATTTAAGGAACTGGCCGCTTTGCTATTGGAAAAAGAAGTGATTTTTGCGGAAGATTTGGAGAGGATTTATGGGCCGCGAGTAGCGGCAGGCTCCGAATAAAAGCATGATATAAAAATGGGAGATAAGCGTATATGAAAGAATTGGTAATAAGGACAATAAGTGGCAGTGTTTTTGTAATTCTTACTCTAGCCTCTTTGGTGATAACACCCTCTAATCCAATTCCTTTTGTAGTATTGTTTTCTTTATACCTAATGCGCACTGTGTATGAGTATCTGAGGCTTACATTGGGTAAATCGCACATAGCTCTGAAAGTTATAGGAATTTGTGCTTCGCTCTTGGTTTTTCTTATTGGGGCATATCTTGGTTCTGGCTCAAGGGGCATGTCTGTGATGTGGTTCTTGTGTATTTTTGCGATAATCTTACTGATATTACTATCGTTACTGGCTTTGATGGTGGATTTGTTTGCCAAAGATAGCGGCGGGGTGGTGTATGTGTGGTCTTCTTTTCTCTACATAGGTATTCCTTTTGCTCTTTTAGCTCTGATGGCTGATTTTATAGACGGATATAGTGGTTGGAAAATAGCCTCATTGCTGATTATCATGTGGAGTGGAGATGTAGGAGCATATTGTATAGGAACGGCCTTTGGGCAGGGCAAGAACGGGCATAAGTTGATGCCGTCTGTATCTCCTAAAAAATCGTGGGAGGGAGTGTTTGGCGCACTTGTTTTTTCTGTAGCATCTGCAATTATATTAAGGGCTTGTGGGGTGCTTTTTCCTGCGTACGGATTTTTACTAACTGCGTTGTTTGGCTTTGTGGTGTGTGTGTCGAGCGTTTTGGGAGATTTGGCAGAGAGTAGGCTCAAGAGAAAATTTCAGGTTAAAGATTCCGGTAGGATAATGCCTGGACACGGAGGTTTCTTAGATAGATTCGATAGCGGGCTTGTGGCTTTTCCTGTTGCAGCGTTGTTTTATTTTTTAGTCTTTTTCTTTCATGGTTAAACAGATAGTGTTATTATGATACATAAAGAAGGTAGAGTATCTGTATTACTCACATTTTTCTTATTTGCGGTTGTAGTGCTGGTTCTGCTGCTTTCTTTTGGAGCAAACTTTATAACAGTACCTTTGGCTGTGATTCTAACCGGCTTGTTTTGCTTTATAGCCTATTTTTTTCGCGATCCAAAACGTGCTGTTATAGACAGTGCCTCAGATGAGGTATTGTCGGCTGCAGATGGCGAGGTGGTAATTATCAAGGAGGTAGAAGAAAACGAGTTTCTGCATTCCAAGTGTATTCAAGTTTCTGTGTTTATGAGCGTATATAGTGTTCATGTTAATTATTATCCTGTTGGCGGTAAGGTGATCTATAGCCGGCATCATCATGGAAACTACTTTGTGGCCTGGCACCCTAAATCTTCTGAAAAGAACGAAAGAACTTCTGTTGGAATAGAGATGGAGAATGGTAAAACCATTCTTCTAAGGCAGATAGCAGGATATGTGGCACGCAGGATAGTTTGCTATGCCAAAGAGGGCGACACAATATCCAAAGGCCAACAAATGGGCTTTATAAAATTTGGTAGCCGAGTAGATTTCTTTTTGCCGGCGAGCTCAGAAATACTGGTAAAAGAGGGCGATAAGGTAAGTGCTTGCAGAAGTGTTATAGCTAGGGTTAAATAACACCTTGCAGTTTCTTGATGGTTTCTGCAGGGTTTGCAGAAGAAAATACCGCATTGCCGGCCACTACTATGTCTGCACCGGCCATAGCTATTTCTTCTATATTATTCAAGCCAACTCCTCCATCTACTTCGATTAGACAGTTGGGATTATTGAATTCTATCAACTTTTTTAATTCAGAAATTTTTTCTGTTGAGTAGGGTATGTATTTCTGTCCTCCGAATCCGGGGTTCACGCTCATTATCAGAATATAATCTGAGATTCTGATAATGTTCTCCAGCAGTTTTACAGAAGTATGTGGATTGATAGCCACTCCGGCCTTCATACCTAATTCCTTTATTCTGTTTATGGTTCTGTCTAAATGTGTACAGGCTTCGTAATGCACACAGATAGAGCCAACGCCGAGCTTATTATATTCTTCAAAGAATTTCTGGGGCTCTACAATCATTAAATGCGCCTCTACAGGTATCTTGGCATTTGAGCAAATTGTTTTTATCAGCGGTGTGCCGTATGAAATATTAGGCACAAACACTCCGTCCATTATATCTAAATGGAAAATATCGGCATTGGCGTTTACAACTTCTATGTCTTTTGCAAGGTTGGCAAAATTTGCCGAGAGCATGGATGGGGCTACAATCATTCGTTTCATGTCTTGAAACCTTATTTATTTGAAACTTTCTGAAATACAGCCGTTTTTGTAGGCGTTTAAGAGGTCTGTAAGGTCTTCTACCTGTTTTTGTAGAAGTTTGCCGTTATCTGTATCTCTTACTTTTAGTCTGTGCGAAGCAGAAGAATCTACAACGGTAACGCTTTCTATATCGTCGCAATTAGCTACGGCACTGCTTGTGTTGGTGAAAGGGCTAAGGCGTACTATATGCATACCTTTGGAATTGAAAATGAGGGAGTATCCTGCTATGCCGGTGCTCGATTGATAAGCTCTGCTAAAGCCTCCGTCTATAACCATCAGCTTGCCATCTGCTTTTAGCGGCAGTTCGCCTTCTTTGGCTTTTACCGGAACGTGCCCGTTTATGATGTGAGCATCTGGCCCTGTAATGCCGAACTCATCCATAATCATATCGCACACACCCGGCTCCGTTCTGTATTTATAATACCAGCCTTTTTCTTCGTGATGGGTAGCTTTATCTGAGTTGAAATATCTTTCAAATGTAGTCATGGCAGACTTATCGAACTGAGGAGAATCCGGGCCGCACCACAGATACCAGAAATAATCTACCAGTGCCTCATTGCTTTTGAAAAGATTAGTTTTTCTGCTTAGTTTAAACTCCTTGCGAGCCTTTCTTACTGTATAGTCTATTCTGTTATACAGAGCTTTGCCGCTGAGATATTCTATGCCATCTTCTGTAGGGGTCAGAACTGAGCGGAAAGTTTTGTCTTGATTCATTGGAATAGAGGCGTGAAACAGGAGGTTGTTGTTGTAGCACAAATACATGGAGCCTACTTGATAGAGGAAGTCTATGTGCCTTTGGAGCCTTTCGCTTCTCTTGAACCCTTCTGCGAGCTGTCTTATTACCTTTTCTTCTTCTTCTGTTAGTGTGTAAGGTTTTTCTTCGGTTACAGTAGGAGACTGTACTCCGGCTATTGTGTGCAGGAGATTTCTGTTCTCCATCTTGTATTCAGGATGTCTGGCAATTATCTGATACTCAAGCTTAAACTGAATTATGGCAATGGCCTTATGCATCATGGCAACAAGTAAGGCTTCTTTATCGTCGTAGGTTTCGCTGCCGCCCTTGCCCATCTTAGGCATAAAGGCATCAAGTGGAGTATCTTTATATGTATCCTGAGCAAAAATTGCGAGAGACAGTAGGTTGATACCATAGCCATTTTCTAAGGTATCCAAATTGGCATATCTGAGCGAAATTCTTATAACATTGGCTATGCAAGCCAAGTTACCGTTTGCAGCACCCATCCAAAGCATATCGTGATTACCCCACTGTATATCTACCTTGTGATAAGTTAGCAACCTGTCTAATATAACTTCTGCTCCAGGGCCTCTGTCGTATATATCTCCAACTATGTGAAGATGGTCTATTACAAGCCTTTGTATGGTATTGGCTATAGCCACTATAAAATCTTCTGCCTGCCCCGATTCGAGTATAGATTTGAAAATACTGCTGAGGTAATCTGCCTTATTGGCATCTTCTGAATTTTCGTTCATCAGTTCGAGAATGATATAGCTATACTGAGCCGGCAAGGCTTTTCTTACCTTAGAACGGGTATATTTTTCTCCAGCCTTTCTGGTAACCTTTATCAGGCGTGATAAATTGAGCAGATACCATTCGTCTAATTCTGCCGAATTGCCGTCTAAATCGAGGCCTAATTCTTTCTTTTTAAGTTGAATGCTCTCTTTTGGATAATAGATGAGAGTGCATAGTTTGTTTATCTGCTGGCTGTCTAAGGTATCTTTGAATGCCAACGAGACCTTTTCTCTGATGCTGCCGGAAGCATTTTTGAGAACATGTATAAAGGCTTCATACTCTCCGTGAATATCTGCCATAAAATGTTCTGTGCCTTTTGGTAGGCTCATTATGGCTTTAAGATTCATTATTTCTGTTGCTGTAGAAGCAGCATCAGGAAATTTCTTCGATAGAAGCTCGAGATAATCTAACTTGCTGTTTTCCACGATGTTTTTACTTTATAGTTATTATTGAATTATTTATCCCAGTAACTTGCATTTTTCTTGTATTGGAGAAGATCTGCCAATGCAGATGCGTTTGCGCTTATACGGAAACTCCAGCTTTCCCATTTGCCGTTAGGTATCCACGAAAATGTCATTTGGAAGCAGTGCAGGCTGAACGAACCGGAGAGCTGAGTAGTGGTCAGCTTCATTTTGGTAAGATCTACTCCTGTATTCAGCGATATGTTGAGATCTTTGTATATCCTTAGCTGCGAACTTATTCCAAGTGTCATAGCATGGGCGTTTCGTGCAATGAGTTGCTCGTTAGAGTACTGATAGCTTTTATAGAATGAGTAGTTATAAGACAGGTTTATGCTCCAAGGCATATTAGGGTTATAGTAATAGACCCAGCCGCCAGGGATGTATTCTCCCGTAACAGGGTGGTAGTATATTCGCTGATAGGTGGCTTCCGAAGCTGTAGCAGACGAAGACATACTCTCGCTATCACTCATAATAGGATTGTTTATTTTTCCTTCAGGTACATATGATGAACCAAGTTTGCTTTGCCCCGTACCGCTAAAACTATAGGATGTTGAAAAAGTGGCGCCTGTGAGTCTGAATGGTTTGAATCCTCCTTGGGTAATGCACAATTTGTTATACCTACGGCCCATGTAGTCTATGGCATAGGGGTCTAAGGTCATATTTCCGTTGAGACCCAACTTTCCGAATATGGTGGTGCTCGCCGATACGCTTATGTTTGAAAGCTTCATGGAATCTGCCATAAAATTGTAGGAGCCGGCAATATTAAACTGATCTAACAGCTTTATTTTTTCGCTGCCTTTGCCGGTTGTGTCTTTCTGAGATTTAACCTTGGCCTCCAAGGTGTTTGCAAAGCTAAAAGACATGCTGGCTCCGCTACCTTGTCCCGGTGGCGAATATAGTTGGCCGGCGTATTTATTATAGACTACTGAGTGGGCTTTACCTTCCGTATCTACATATTCGTATGTTCTGTAACCATTGGCTTTTGTGCCTAATTCCGGTTGATAGCTAAAACTTACCGATGGTGTAAGTATGTGTCTTACAGCCTGAAGTTTTTTGTCTTTGCCAAAATTAAATAAGCCGTAAAGCCTTGTATTGAAAGAAATGTTAAAATTATACGACTGGGTTAGCCCGAAAGTGCTGAACGGATCTGAATATACGCTTTCTGCTTTCTTGGTTCTGGTATTGTAGAATTGTTTTACATCTGAAAAATACCAGTTCATACCATAAGAAATGCCGGGAGAAGCCTGTATGTATTTAAGCACGCTAAACACAGGTAAGCCTATGCTGAATGTGTGCTGCAGGCCATTACGCATTTTCTTAAAGAAATCGGGTTTGCCTACTTCTGAACTCTTGAAATTTATTTTATTGTCGAAGTGTGCGGTATAGTTGAAGGTAATATCTTCGTAAAACCTTCTTTTTCCTACCATTACCTTTCTTTTGAATGGGTTGATACGGCTTACCGTAAAGGTTAGGTTAGGAAACGTTACAGCATACGAACTGTCTCTTGAGTTTTGGTTATGCAGGGCGTTTACAGATAGAGAAAACGGAGTGCCTGCCCAAGTTTTGCCATACGAAATAGAAGAAGAAATCTGGTTGGTAAGTGCCTGATTTATAGTGGTAGAGTTAAAACGGCTGTTAGAAGGACTGGAGAAATTGACAGAGGCCCTGAAAGTAGTTCCAGGTCTTGCTTTAGAATCTTGGGAATGAGACCAATTCAAAGAAAAATTAGTGCTTTTTACATAGTCTGGCTGATTCTTTTCTCCGGTAATATCTACCGAATAAACTCCCGACAGGTTGCCGGTGTATTTGTATCTTTTCGTATATCGTGAATTAATGTTAGTGGCCCACGAACCTCTGGTATATATATCGCAAGTGGTGGCCAGATCGAAATGGTCGCCGAAAACAAAGTAATATCCTAAACCTCTTAGATAGAAGCCTCTGGCTGTTTCTTCGCCGTAGGTAGGGAAAAGCACTCCACCGCTTCTGTTGCTGATTTTTGGCACAAAACCAAAAGGTAGGGCAAATGGAGTAGGTACACCTTCTATTACTGTGTAGGCAGGGCCAAAGATGGTTTTTTTTATGGGGCCGGAGTTTATAACTTTGGCGGTTGTCATTTGAAGATAGAAGTGAGGCTCATCTGCATTGCAGGTTGTATATATACCTTTTGATATGTTGATGGAGTTGTCGGGCATTTTTTTGATGTATTTTCCCTGTATGCTGGCCTCTCCCTCCTGGGTCATCATGTTTTTGATCTTAGCTTTTTTACTGTCGAAGTTGTAATAAACACTTTCCATGGTGTAAGTGTTTTTGCCTTCCTTTAACTGAGGATTATTTTTTACAACACCCGTAGAGTCTGGCAGGCCTTTGGCAAAAACGGTCTTAGTCTGAACATTATATGCTATATAGTCTGCTGTTATGGAAATGTTGTCGTAAGTAACGGTAACATCGCCATAGTAGTATAGCATCCGCTTTCCGTCTGTCATTATTTCTACAGATGAATCGCGCCCTTTTGAGAATACCGGTTGCCTGAGCTCAGATATTTGAGAAGAATCTATTACAAAGGTGGTATCTGTAAAAAGCGAGTCTCTTTTAAGCGAATCCGCTGTGGATAAAGTGTCTTTGCGGTTTATGGTGTCTTGTAAGGAAGGTATGCGCCCCAATAGCTTTCTGCCGGCATCGTTTTTTGGGGTAAAGCCCAAGATGCCGCTCAGAAACATAACAGCGAGCAATATATAGCCTGTTTTCCTTATGAAGCCACTGGCAGACATTTCAATTTCGTTTTAATGTACCTTTTCACTGCAACTTTTTACTTCAACTTTTCACTTCAACTTTTCTCGCCATGGCAAAGCTAAAACAAGTTTTGCTTTGCTCATTTGGCTTATCGAAAAGTTTCTCGCCATGGCAAAGATATGCAAGCATCTCTTTGCTCATTTGGCTTACCGAAAAGTTTCTCGCCATGGCAAAGCTAAAACAAGT
>ONYJ01000033.1 GCA_900322025.1 uncultured Bacteroidales bacterium
AGAGAAAAGTTGTGTACAAATGAAGAACTAGGACAATAAACGATAGTATAAGAAATTGAGATTGAAGAATTAAGAATGAATAAACTCGTAAATACAAGATATTATGGCTTACAAATACGAACCCATGTTTCAGATTGGAGAAGATTCAACTGAATATTATCTACTTACAAAAGAACACGTTAGCCTCGGCGAATTTGAAGGAAATCAAATGCTGAAGGTAGATGCAGATGGCCTTAAAATGCTGGCACAACAGGCTTTCAGAGATGTAAACTTTCTGCTTAGAAAAGAGCACAATGAACAGGTTGCAAAAATTCTTTCAGACCCGCAGGCTTCAGACAACGATAAATATGTAGCCCTGCAATTTCTCCGTAATGCAGAAGTGGCAGCAAAGGGCAAATTACCTTTTTGTCAGGATACAGGAACAGCCATAATACATGCAGAAAAAGGTCAGCAAGTATGGACCGGAATAGACGACGCCGAGGCTCTTTCGGAGGGCGTATATAAAACTTATACAGAGGAGAATTTACGCTATAGTCAAAATGCACCACTAACGATGTACACAGAGGTGAATACAAAATGTAATCTTCCGGCACAAATAGATATAGAAGCGGCAGAAGGCATGGAGTATCGCTTTTTGTGCGTGGTAAAAGGTGGAGGAAGCGCAAATAAAAGCTACCTCTATCAAATGACTAAAGCTGTATTAAATCCCGATACTCTCATTCCGTTTTTAATAGAGAAAATCAAGTCTTTAGGAACAGCCGCCTGTCCTCCTTATCATATAGCTTTTGTAATTGGTGGTACTTCTGCAGAAAAGAACTTGCTCACAGTAAAGCTCGCTTCTGCCAAGTTTTACGATAATCTACCTACTACCGGTAACGAGAGCGGAAGAGCTTTCAGAGATATTGAATTAGAGAAAAAAGTTTTTGAAGAAACCTGTAAAATTGGATTGGGAGCACAGTTTGGCGGAAAATATTTAGCTCACGATATTAGAATCATACGCTTGCCAAGACACGGAGCAAGCTGCCCTATAGGTTTGGGAGTCAGCTGTTCTGCAGACCGCAACATAAAAGCTAAGATAAATAAAGATGGTATATGGATAGAAAAACTCGACGATAATCCAACCCGTCTGATTCCGGAAGAACTGCGCCAAGCCGGTGAGGGCAACGCCGTAAAAATAGACCTTAACCAACCGGTGGCAGAAATATTAAAGACGCTTACAAAGTATCCTGTTTCTACTCGTTTAAGCCTCAACGGAACCATTGTTGTTGCCAGAGATATTGCACATGCCAAACTAAAGGAAAGGCTCGACAGCGGCCAGGATCTTCCGCAGTACTTTAAAGACCATCCGGTATTTTATGCAGGACCGGCCAAAACCCCTAAAGGAATGCCATCCGGCTCGTTTGGCCCAACCACCGCTGCCCGTATGGACCCTTATGTAGATCTCTTCCAAAGCCACGGCGCAAGCATGATTATGTTAGCTAAGGGAAACCGTAGCCCGCAAGTAACCGAGGCTTGCAAAAAGCACGGAGGTTTCTACTTGGGAAGTATCGGCGGACCTGCAGCCATACTCGCTCAAAACAATATCAAGAGCGTTGAATGTTTAGAATATCCTGAATTAGGTATGGAAGCTATTTGGAAGATTGAGGTTGAAGACTTCCCTGCCTTTATCCTAATAGACGACAAGGGCAACGATTTCTTTGCTCAATTCAAATAAGAGCTTTTGCACCAAGCAAAACTGCTGGGCACTACTGCTCCCGTAACCAATAAATGAACGGGAGCAGACTTTTTGCGGCAGGCTCTGCTGTGCGCTCCGCCATTTTGATGTGTTCTCCCATACCGCCCAATATTTCAAATCTAAAATCAGGGTCGTTTTCATAGTCCCTTGCAGGCACGGTAGAAGTCTGAACAGTAGAGACGGAATGCTTGAGTTGCAACAGAGCCATAGCTTCTGCGGTCATAGCCTCCAGTTTTAGAAGCCATGGGCGTATATCGCTGTAAAACAAACGGTCAGATTCTTTAGAAGAGTCTTTCATCTTTTTTATGCGATTGCACGAAGTATTTACCTTTTCAAGCTCGGCCAACAATGCCCCATAAGCAGGCTTCCCACGCTCTACAGACTGCTTATATCTGGATATGAGATACTCAAACTTATCATTATCGTAGTATCTCAAGGCAGGAATTATATTGAACATATCAGCAGCCCACTCTTTTCCAACCACGGCAGAAACAGCAGTTTCCCAGCTAACATAATTATTGAAAGCTCTTGGATTCCAAGCGTAATCTGCAACGCTGAACAACCCTATCTTAGACAATTCTCCTTGCTGCATAGGATTTACTATCAAAGTGTTCAAGCCTGTTTCCTGATCTATGCGACTAATGGAACTTATATGGCTTTCGTCTCTGAAATTGGTGTACATATCGGCTATGAAAAGCTTTGTAAGATCTTGGTCGTTGCATAGATAATTCCACCACCAGCCGGGAGTACGCCCCAAACCAAGCTTAACAGCCACATGGCTTACATCTGTAGAATTAGGTACAGACCAAACATTTGCACCGGTAATGTAAATGTTTATCTTTTCGGGCACGCTTTTCAACGATGTAAAGAATGTGCGGCCTTTATCTTCATCTGCCCAAGAATAAGCATACAGCTGAGGTACATATTGTAACGGTTTTACTGTATCTGAAGGGGCTGCCCCTTTTATATTCCATTTCTGATCTATTGTCTGCTGAAGAAGTGTCAGATTGTTTGCACACAGATTAAGGATTTTTGGGTCTGAACTCACTCCCACATCATCTACAAATACTCCGAATTGCCTAATCCCCAAGGAGTACATACTCTCAAACTTATTCATTATATGAGATATTACATCTTTGTCTGTTCCCTCCGCAAATGCCTTTCCCGGATGTATGGCCCATATAAAATCTACTTTGCAATGCTGTGCCACAGTTGCTATGTCGCGCATCATATCTTGTGTCAGATAGCCTATTCTCTCCTGCTCAGCAGTAATTGAAATCGGATAAGGCTCACCCCAATATCTGGAATGATAAGGATCGCTCTTGGCGCCATACATATAAGTATTCAACTTATATCTCGCCATAAAACGGAATAAATCTTTTGTAACTGCCGCCGAATAAGGCACTCCATAATATCCTTCTATTATTCCTCTATGCTTTACGGAAGCCCAGTCGTAAATAGACACACAATGCGATAATCCCGAATCTAACATCTGCTCAAAAGAAGCTAATCCGCAGAACACTGCATCTGTATTTTCTCCTATTACAACAAGTTGAGCAGTAGCACCTCCTTCTTTACCCCATAACTCATTGGTGAGGCACAAGATATGAGAGTCAAAGTATTTGTGCTTAAAAAGATCTTTATCTAATTTCAGATGATCTGCCACCTTATCTGCCACCCCGTTTGAGCCCACGATACCAAGTAGAATGTTAGCTCCTTTCTTATCTATCTTGTCTGATACTACCGCCTCTATAGCATGGTCTGCAAGAATCTGCTTTGCCCTATTTATCGTAACCAAATCTATTCCACTATCTGCCACTATGTTAACTATTCTAACGCCTTTGTAAGAAGCCTGCCCGGGCATCGGCACTATCTTACGCGGCACCGGATATATGGTGTATAGTTCGTTGGCATAAACCTGTGCCTTTACATCTGTAATACTGCTGAAAAAAAGAAGTGTTGTTGCACATAACAAACAAATCTTAAAAAGTCTTGCTCTTTTCATTATAGTAGCGTTTAATAATTATCATCAATACCTTGCAACAGCTCATCTAAATGAGCGTGTATATATCTTATATTAAATCCTTTACGCACTGCATAGGCTATAAGTTCTGCACGCATCTGAGCAGATGCAGATCTGATTTTTGCACCTAACGCATAAATTTTTCTACATAGGGTAGCCCTTTCTTTTGGAGAAACATTATCCTCTTTATTGGAAAGTCTATTACTCAACTCCTCTGCCTGCTCTTTGTATTGTTCTGTTTTTCGTGAGATTTTCTTGCTTATTTCCACCTTCTTTTTTTCAAGTATTTCAAAGAGAATTTTATTTACAAGTTCTTCTTCGGCAGCTATAGCTTCCTCGGCCACAACATCTTCTACTCCTGCATCCTTGAGACCCTTCAATATCTTATCAGGCCCCCAATGCAAAAACCTAAGCTTATCGCGAGTAAAAGCCGTGGCAAAGCGGGCATTGTCTATGTACTTGTCTTTTTTTAGCTGCTCTATGGCATCAGAAACTTGTTTCTCAGAAAAAGATGCAAACGCACACAGTTTTTCATGCGCCTGTTTTTCAGACATCTCTCTGCAAGCACAAGCTGCCATAATACGCGCCTTTGCAGAGTCTATAGTTATTAAACTCTCTGATTTCTTCTGTGAAAAGTCTATCGCTTTTTTGCGCATTTCTAATATGTTCTAAAAGAAATAACCCAAAGAAAGATAAGCTCCAACCTTTTTCTTACTGTAATCGCTCCAATGAACATTAAAAGACAGAGGACCTATTCTTGTCTGATAACTATACTGTGCTCCAATTCCCCAATAGCCTTTTTGGTCAAAACTAACCATCTTATCTAAACTCTTGCCATTTCGTAAATAGTTTACCAACAGATATACATAATGTTTATCTCTAAGCTTTTTACGAATATCGGTCCTCAGTATTGCCACAGAATTGTCCATGGCATTGGCATAATTTATTCCTATAAAAGGCATCTGATGCTCTACATAACGCCCTGCCTCAGACCCTCCTACATAATTATAAAAAGGCAGTTCCAGCCGGTTGCGAACATTTACCCTTCCAAATATACGAGGTTCTACAACAAACCCTCTGCCAAGGTTAAAGGCCATGTTAGCGTTTATCATGTATGAGCCAAAACTCTTGAATCCGGAATGAAAGCCAAATAAATAGTAGGCTGCATCGGCCTTAATATACATTCCTTTTTCGGGAAAATACTTGCTGTCTCGGGTATCTATTACCCCGCAGGCAAATATAGGCAGATAACTTCTGGCGTTCGTGCGCTCTAGCTTATGTTCCTCTACATTGGTATAAAACTTTGTAAACTTAAAGTTCTCCAATCTAACCCCGATCTTCACATCCAAATCTCTGAAATAGGTAATATTAGCCAAAGCAGCCTCTACTCCGTTGTAGATATAGGCTATATTGTTGCGCGATACCTTATCGGAATATATATTCACATCTCTCTTGCCGAACAGATAACTCAGTTCCAGTCTCGGAAAATTCCGGAACATATAATCGTATTCTAATTTTATATACGGATTAAAGCTTAACCTTGCCGTAAGGCTCGCGCGTGAACCATGTAACGAATACTGATTGATTCCTACTCGCATAATCATAGCCGCCGCCTCTTCTGTATCATATCTGGCTCCTATGCTTATAAAGTCGGAAGGACCCTTGGTAAACTTAAAGTTAAGATCATACTCCTGAAGAGCTGAAAAGTCTTCACTCTCAGATTTCGTTAGGCTGTAAGTAACTTGAGCAAAAACCTGTGTGCCTGTAAATACAGAAATAGCATTGTTGATTTGAGCTCCGGACATTACTTGATTTTCTTTTAAACCGGCAAGGTCCATCAGCCATCTCCTATCTTGAGGTTCAACTCCTTCAAAAGTAATTTTACCAACCCTGAATCGTGCCTTATAAACATTACTCGCTCTATGCGCCGAACTATATGTCTTGTTTTCGCCTATAAGCTTGGCCAAGGCAATAAGCAATTCTTCTCTTTCCTCGGCTGCCTTATACCCATTAGCCAAAAGCATTTCTACTGCCTCCTTGTTGAAACTCATGGTGCCAA
The DNA here is from genome assembly GCA_900322025.1 of uncultured Bacteroidales bacterium. Classification (GTDB taxonomy): domain Bacteria; phylum Bacteroidota; class Bacteroidia; order Bacteroidales; family UBA932; genus Egerieousia. The sequence goes on from ONYJ01000033.1 coordinate 5,818, forward strand.
ACTTAGACACATCGGGATGCATGTATATATCTACCTGTTGCTTATTCTCAAGAAAGCGGTCATTACCCATAAGGCCAATGAGTTGCATTAGCACAGCATCTATAGATTTTAGCTCGTCTGCAGAAGAAAGGGCTGTTTGCACATCTACGCCTATAATAATGTCTGCTCCCATCTTCTTTGCCACATCCACAGGAAAGTTATTAACCACACCTCCATCTACAAGCACTCTGCCATCTATTGTAACCGGAGCAAAGAAACCCGGTATAGCCATGCTGGCTCGCATACATAGCGGAAGAGTACCATGGTCTAAAACCACCTCTTCTCCTGTAGCAAGATCTGTAGCAATACACGCAAAAGGTATAGGCAAGGTATTAAAGTCTATGGAATCTTGATAACCCATAGCCAAGCCGTTAAGCAAATTAAGAACATTGTTACCGCTTACAAAACCACCCGGCAAGTTAAAAGTAAACTTGTCTTTTGACTGTGGTTTCTCCTGATCGCTTTCCTGATTACCTTCCTGATTTCTGAAAATCTTGCTACGGAACATGTATATGGGTATGTTCAGAAAGAATTTCTCACCATCCTGCTTTTTGGAAAAATTAAGGTCTTCTCTTCTGATGTTATCCGATAGCAGATAACTCCAATCGGCAGTAGAAACTATGGTGTCCATCTGAGCGGAGTTATAACCCATTGCATATAAACCGCCTACGAGAGCCCCCATAGAAGTGCCCACTATAATATCGGGCTGTATGCCCACCTCCTCTAACTTTTTTATAACTCCTATATGAGCCACGCCTTTGGCACCACCGCCACATAAAACCAAAGCAACTTTTATTTTTTGAGGCGGAACTTTATCGGGTACTGTTTCGGCAATAGCTTTTGCTCCAATCAGCAGGAGTATAAGAATAGCAACAATTGTTCTCTTGAGTGTGGTCATATTATTAAACTTTTTTCAAAGATAATTTTCCGCTCAACATTCCGCAAGCAGCCTCTATGTCCTGCCCTCTAGAAGCCCTGAGAGTTGCAGTAATACCGGCGGCTCCAAGTATAGCCAAAAAGCCTTCTATGGTCTGTAGAGAGGAAGGTTTATATTTAGTATCTCCTATATCGTGAAATCTGATAAGATTTACTCTGCATTCCAAATTCTTTAACATGGCAATCAAAGCCTCTGCATGTTTTTTAGTATCGTTAAGCCCACTGAACATTATATACTCAAAACTCACCCTTCTCTGGCCCGTAAAATCGTAACGGCGAATTATCTGTAATGTTTGCTCTATGGGAAATGCCGCCTCGCTCGGCATAAAAGACAATCTCTCTGCATGAAATGGATTATGAAGGCTTATGGCAAGATGGGCATGGCTCTCATCTAAAAATCTTTCCAAAGGCGATTTTTGCGTTGTGCCGGCTTTTTGTCTCAAAGCTTTATTGATACCTATTGAACTTAGAGTTATGCGCTTGGGACTCCAGCCAAAACCCCATTCGCTTGTAAGTATGTTCAAAGTTCTGATTACATTATCTATATTATCTAACGGTTCTCCCATTCCCATAAATACTGCATTGGTAATTTCTTCTGCCTCATCTATGTACAAAAACTGAGAAATTATCTGAGCTGCATCCATCTGGCCATGGAAACCCATGCGTCCGGTCATACAAAAACAACAATTCATTCTACAGCCGGCCTGAGAAGAAACACATAAAGTCTTACGGTCTTTATCCGGTATCATAACCGCCTCCACAAAAGAACCGGCGGAAGATTCGCAAGATGCGTTTTCGGCAGAAGTCTTTACCTCAAACAAATACTTCTTGGTTCCATCTTTACTCAAAGCGTATTTAAGGTAAGGCACCGAGCCCATTTCATATTTTTCTGATAAAACCTGTCTGATTTTCTTAGATAAATTAGTCATCTGGTCAAAAGAGGTTACCCTCTTCTTGTATAGCCAATCTGCTATTTGGGTTGCAGAATATGCAGGAAATCCCTCCTTGGTACAAAGAGCCCTCAGTTCGTCGAGATTAAGACCCAATAATTTTGTTTTCATCGGCTATTTTTTCTTTTTGACGGATATTGACAAATTTAAATATTTTTTTGCATCGTGATTATAGGCTCTATATTTAACTATATTTGTATAACAAAATAATAAAAACTACGTATTATGGCTAAAGAGAAAGAGAATGTTGCTCAAAATGTGCAGAATGAAAGCGTGAATGCAGAAAAATTAAAGGCATTACAGGCAACTTTAGACAAGATTGAGAAGGATTTTGGCAAGGGAACAATAATGAAATTGGGCGACCAACCAAAATTTGATGTTTCCATTATTCCTACCGGTTCCATTGCATTAGACCATGCCCTTGGAATTGGGGGATACCCGCGCGGAAGGGTTATAGAGATTTACGGGCCGGAGAGTAGCGGTAAGACCACCTTGGCCATACACGCAATAGCAGAAGCTCAGAAAAAAGGCGGTATAGCCGCCATCATAGATGCAGAGCATGCTTTTGACCGCATATATGCTAAAAAGTTAGGAGTGAATGTAGATACGCTACTTATTTCGCAGCCCGATAACGGAGAGCAGGCACTGGAAATTGCAGACAGCCTCATACGCTCGGGAGCAGTAGATATCGTTGTTATAGACTCCGTTGCAGCCCTTACCCCAAAGGCTGAAATTGAAGGAGATATGGGAGACAGCAAAATGGGCTTGCAGGCAAGGCTTATGAGCCAGGCTCTCAGAAAACTTACCGCCAATATCAGCAAAACCAACACCTGCTGTATTTTCATAAACCAGCTCAGAGAAAAAATAGGTATAATGTTCGGCAATCCCGAAACCACAACCGGCGGAAATGCTCTAAAGTTTTATGCCTCTGTGCGCTTAGATGTAAGAAAACTCACCCAGCTTAAAGACGGAGACGATGCCACCGGCAACCGAGCGAGAGTAAAGGTTGTTAAGAACAAGATGGCACCTCCTTTCAGAAAGGCAGAGTTCGATATTGTTTTTGGAGAAGGTATCTCAAAAATCGGAGAGATAGTAGATCTTGGAGTGGATTTGAATATCATCAAAAAGAGCGGCAGTTGGTTCAGTTATAACGACTCTAAACTCGCACAGGGCAGAGAGGCTGTTAAACAGCTATTTAAAGACAATCCTGAATTGTGCGAAGAAATAGAAGCTAAAGTCAGAGAAGCATTACAATCTGTTACAGACTGATGTAATTACTGATGATAGATCAGGCTACAATAGCACGCATCCGCGATGCGATAGACATCGTACAGGTAATCGGAGACTTTGTTCCCCTAAAAAGGCAAGGCTCCGATTATGTTGCGTGCTGCCCGTTCCATCAAGAGAAAACTCCCAGCTTTCATGTTTCGCCATCGAGACAATTCTACAACTGCTTCGGATGCCACGAAAAAGGAAACGCAATCACATTCCTGATGAGGCACGAACAGATGACTTATGTAGAAGCCTTGAAATGGCTCGGCAATAAATATGGCATAGAAGTTAATGATACTCAAGAGAGTATAGAAGAGATACAAAAAAGAAATCATAGAGATTCTCTTCTGATTGTTAATGAATACGCATGTAAAAGCTTTATACACAACTTATTGGAAACACAAGAAGGAAGAACGGTTGGGCTGGAATATTTCAGGGAAAGAGGCTTTACAGACACTACCATCAAAGATTTTATGCTCGGATATACCGTAAAGGAAAAAGATTCTTTTACAAAACAAGCCATAGCTGCCGGGTATAAAAAAGAACTACTGTTAGAATTAGGGCTGAGTGTACAAAGAACGGAGGGTGCATACGCCGGAGAAATTACAGACAAATTCAACGAGAGGGTAATGTTCCCTATACGCTCCGTAAACGGAACGGTAGTAGCCTTTGGAGGAAGAATACTGTCTAAAGAAAAGAGCCCTGTAAAATATATGAACTCACCGGAAAGTGAGATCTATAGTAAAAAACGGGTTCTATACGGGCTATACGAATCGAAGAACTCCATAACCGCACAGAAAAACTGCTACCTTGTAGAAGGCTATACAGATGTTATTTCTATGCATCAAGCCGGAATAACCAATGTAGTTGCAAGTTGCGGCACTGCTCTTACAGAAGAACAAGTAACTCTGTTAAAACGGTTTACTCAAAAGATTACCATCATATACGACGGAGATAATGCCGGTATCAACGCTGCACTTAAAGGCATAGATATGTTTCTCCAAAAGGGCATGAATGTAAAAGTTGTGCTGATACCTAATGGAGAAGACCCAGACTCATTTGCCCGCACCCACACCAAAGAAGACTTAGAAAATTTTCTAAACAAAAACGAGGAAGACTTTCTGGTATACCAATATCGCACTCTGTCTGCCCAACTCACCGGCGATCCTTACCAAGAGGGACTTATGATAAACCAGATTTCCTCCAGTGTTTCAATGATAGAAGACCCTGGCATTCGCTCCGCCTACATTAACCGAGCTTCTGAAATGTTAGGAGTTAATAAAGACGATTTTAGCAGCAAGGTTATAGCTCTGCGAGAAGAACGCATGACCAAAGCCAATCAATACAAATCCGGACAAAGAAACTATACCACTCCAAGAACACCATTGGCCTATCGTAATCCTTCTGCAACAGGCAACTCCACGGCACAAGACGAGCTCAGGAAAAGTGAACAGGATATTATCTATTTACTCATACATTTTGGCAGAATGACCATACAAAATTCTGCAAATGCAAATGTAGGTGCAGAAAAGATATATGAACCTACGGTCTCTGAATATATTCAGCAAGCCCTCAGCATAGATTCTTTGGAAATTTCCGATCCTATACTTAAAAAGTTATACAACCTATACTACTCAAATATCAAAGCTGCCGACAGCGTTACAGAGGTTGAGAGATTTTTTGTAAGCAATATGGATCAAGAGATTGCAGCTGCCGCAATAGAAATAATCTCGCCATCTTATCAATTCCGAAGTCAGGCTATAAAAAGTTCATTGAAAAACATTTACAATAATCTTTCTGCCATATTGCCCCGCACCATCTATGTATATAAATCTAAAGTTATAAATTTGCGGATTGAAAATTTAAGAACCAAATTGTTGGCACTTGATAAAGAGCAAGAAGAAGAAATAGTAAACCTTACAACGCAAATTCAGAAACTCTCTGTAGTAAAACGCAAACTACTCAGAGAAGCAAAGTTCTCTAAATAAATTGGTAAATAACATGGATAAAACTTTTAAGAGACACCTCATTACAGCCGCCCTACCCTATGCAAACGGAAGCGTGCATATTGGCCACCTTGCAGGAGTGTATGTTCCTGCAGACATCTATGTGCGTTATCTACGCCTTAAAGGAGAAGATGTGCTGTTTATCTGTGGAAGCGATGAGCATGGAGTTCCTATTACATTCAAAGCAAAAGATTTAGGCTGCACTCCTCAAGAAATAGTAGATAAGTATCACGCCATCATCAAAGACTCGTTCCATCGCTTTGGAATCGGATTCAGCATATATTCAAGAACAAGTTCAAAAATACATGCAGAAACCGCTTCGGAATTCTTTACCAAGCTATACGAGAACAACAAATTTACCGAACAAGAGAGTGAACAGTTCTATGATCCGGCTACAAAAGTATTCCTTGCTGACCGCTACATAATGGGGACTTGTCCAAAGTGCGGTAACAACAAGGCCTACGGCGACCAATGCGAAAAATGCGGTACCACTCTTTCTCCTGAAGAACTAATAGACCCTCATTCCAGACTAAGTGGAGAAACTCCGGTAAAGAAAGCTACAAAGCACTGGTATCTACCTTTAGACAAGTACGAAAACTGGCTGAAAGAATGGATTTTAGACGGGCATAAAGAGTGGAAGACCAATGTTTACGGCCAGTGTAAAAGCTGGATAGATGGTGGGCTGAGGCCAAGAGCCGTTACAAGAGATTTAGACTGGGGAGTGCCTGTTCCGCTCCAAGAAGGAAAAGGTAAAGTTCTGTATGTTTGGTTCGATGCTCCTATAGGCTATATCTCCAACACAAAAGAACTTCTGCCAAACGATTGGGAAAAGTGGTGGAAAAGTGCCGATACAAGAATGATACACTTTATAGGCAAAGACAATATAGTTTTTCACTGCGTGGTATTCCCATCTATGTTAAAAGCCTATGGTGATGGTTTTATTTTACCGGAGAATGTGCCGGCTAATGAATTCCTCAACTTAGAAGGAGATAAAATTTCCACATCGGGCAATTGGGCAGTATGGTTAGAAGAATATCTCGAACAATTTCCTAACCAACAAGATGTTATGAGATACGTTCTCTGTGCAAATGCCCCAGAGACCAAA
>ONYJ01000181.1 GCA_900322025.1 uncultured Bacteroidales bacterium
AAAAGGGCTGTAGCTGCCGTAGATGGTGTTCTCGGAATGCCGGTAGGAAAACTATATGTAGAAAAATATTTTCCGGAGAGCAGCAAGCAGCGTATGCTCGCCCTTGTAAACAATTTGAAAGAGGCTCTACACCAAAGAGTTGAGCAGTTAGACTGGATGAGCGATTCTACAAAGCAACAAGCCTACGAAAAGCTCTCTACATTCTATGTTAAGATAGGCTATCCCGACACTTGGAGAGATTTCTCTAAGCTGCAAATAAATGATTCTCTCTCTTACTATGAGAATATGTGCAACGCCTCCGAGTTTTATCTTGCCGACATGATAGAGCGTAAAGTAGGAAAGCCTGTAGATAAAACCGAATGGCTTATGACTCCTCAAACAATCAACGCATACTACAATCCTACAACCAACGAAATTTGCTTCCCTGCAGGTATCCTTCAACCTCCTTTCTTTAATCCGGAGGCAGACGATGCAGCTAACTACGGAGCAATTGGAGTTGTAATAGGACATGAGATGAGCCACGGCTTTGACGATCAGGGAAGCTTGTTCGATAAGGATGGCAATATGCACAACTGGTGGACTGCAGAAGATAAGGCAAAATTCGATGAGAGAACTGCTGTTCTTGCAGACTATTTTTCTGGTTTGGAAGTTTTGCCGGGAGTAAATATCAACGGCAAACTTACTCTTGGAGAGAACATAGGAGATAACGGTGGGTTGAACATAGCTTATCAGGCTTTCCTTAATGCCATAAAAGATAATCCTCTGGAAACAAAAGACGGTTATACTCCTGCTCAGAGATTCTTTATTTCCTATGGCTTGGTATGGGCTACTAACGAAAGAGAAGAGTATCTCCGCAATCAAGTACTCAACGACCCTCATTCAAATGCGAGGTTCAGAGTAAATGGAGCGCTTCCTCATATAGATGCGTGGTACGAAGTATTCGGCATAAAAGAAGGCGATGCACTTTATCTCGCTCCTGAAAAGCGAGCTCGCATTTGGTAAAAAGGCAAACTTACCTTTTACCATCGTTTATCTGTAAAGAAGGAACGGTGCACGTTCTTTCCTGAATACTACGATATTAGATTGCCAAGAATGCTGGAGTTCTTTTGCGAGTTCTCCAGCATTACAATTTTGGCCTACCGCCTTTTCTATAATTGTTTTTCTTACATACTCTCCGCCTGTTTCGAGTTCAAACATCCGAGTAAAGAATTTATCGCCCACCGAACCGCAACCAATATAGGCATCTATAATATAGGTTAGATTTATTTTGCCGTCGTTGATGCGTTTTAGAGGAATTTCGGTAAGACTTACCCCCCTGCACTCTTTGCCCAAAAGAGGTGGATTTTTTGCGCCATCTACGCTCTGTGGAGTGAATATATATTCTGCGGAAGTTCTTGCGTTTGCACCATACGGATTATTGCTGCCTACTGAAGTAGTGCGCATATCCGGCGAACCATATATCTGAAACGGATAAGAGGTTCCTCGGCCAAGACTCATGTGTGTACCTTCAAAGTAACAGATTGATGGATAAAGATATACGCTTCTCATATTAGGCAGATTAGGAGAAGGTTTAACCGGTAATCTATAGTGCGAGGCATGGGTATAGTTTTGGCATTTTATTACTGTAAGACTACATTTGAGAGAAAGGTCGGGTTCCCATGTTTCAGCTGAGTTGAACCTCAGCCATCCTTTTTCGTTGGCCATGTGGGCTAATTCGCCCATTGTCATTCCATGCGCCACAGGAATAGGTAATCCACCAACTCCGCTCTTGAATTTACGCTCCAGCATCGGACCATCTGTAAGGAAGCCTATTGGGTTTGGCCTGTCTAACACTATGAAAGGAATATTGCGTTCTGCACACTTGCCCATCATCTTTATCATAGTAACATAATAGGTGTAGAACCTCACTCCAACATCCTGAAGATCAAATAACATCAAATCAAAACCTGCCATCATTTCATCGTCAGACATCTTTGCTCCATATAGAGAGCGTATAGGTATTCCTGTCTTTTGATCT
>ONYJ01000038.1 GCA_900322025.1 uncultured Bacteroidales bacterium
ATTATTACCGGCAGGCAGGCCATAGATGGAGATACTGCTCAGGTAGGACCGGAAATGGCAGAACATTTAGATCTTCCACAAGTATCCTATGTGGTTGATTGCGAGTATAAAGGTGGTAACGCCTATAGAGTGAAGAAAGAAACAGAAGAGGGATATGAGATACTTGATGTAGAAGGTCCTGCTGTGTTTACGGTATTAGCATCGGGATATAAAGCCCGTTACATGAATGTAGGCGGTATTGTGGATGCCTTTGAGCGCGAAGTTGAAATATGGCCGGCTTCAAAACTTGATATAGATCCGGCTAAATTAGGTCTTAAAGGTTCACCAACCAAGGTTAAGCAGGCCTTCCCTAAGCAGACAAAGGCTGCAGGTCAGGTTTATGAGGTAGATGCCGAGCAGGCTGTTGATGTAATCATCTCTAAGATGAAGGAGAAATTTATTATTTAATTGCCTAATACTGAAAGATATGAATAAAGCAGATTATAAAGGCGTATATGTTTTCGCCGAGCAGAGAGACGGAAAAATCCAGTCTGTAGCATTAGAACTTTTAGGAAAGGCGAGGGTTCTTGCAGATGCCCTTGGAGAACAGGTTGTAGCTTTATATCCCGGCTATAAAAATACCGAGAATGCTAAGGAATTGATAGCTTGGGGGGCAGATAAGGTTGTAGTTATGGATGCTCCAGAACTGGAACATTATCTTACTGAGCAATATTCACAGGCCATGAGCCAGGCTATAGATCATTACAAGCCGAGTATTGTATTGCTTGGGGCAACCACTATTGGAAGAGACTTGGGACCAAGATTGGCTTCCAGGCTCGAGACAGGTCTCACGGCAGACTGTACTTCATTAGATATATCTCCTGAAAGAGAACTTCTTATGACCCGTCCGGCTTTTGGCGGCAATCTGATGGCTACCATTATGTGTACAGAGCATAGGCCGCAGATGTCAACCGTTCGTCCTGGCGTTATGCAAAAAGGAACTAAAGATGAGAACCGTAAGGGAGAGATAGATAACTTTACTCCAACTTTCAATACTTCTAAATTTAAAGTGAAGTTGGTAGAGAAAGTAAAGGAGAATAAAGGTAAGACAGATATTACTGAAGCAAAAATTTTGGTTTCCGGTGGTCGTGGTGTAGGCAATCCTGATGGTTTTGCCAAACTTCAGGCCTTGGCAGATGTTGTGGGTGCTCAGGTTTCATCTTCGCGTGCAATGGTAGATGCAGGAGTTATGCCACATGAGGTTCAGGTAGGGCAGACCGGTAAAACAGTTCGTCCTGCGCTTTATTTGGCCTGTGGTATTTCGGGAGCTATTCAACATCTTGCAGGTATGGAAGAGAGCGATTTTATCATAGCCATCAACAAAGACAAGTTTGCTCCTATATTTGGAGTAGCTGATGTAGGAATAGTTGGCGATGTTCATAAAATTGTTCCAATGCTCACCGAAAAACTCTCTAAGTTGATAGTTAAGAAATAGCTTAATAACTAATTACTTGTAGGTAAATAGCCATCAATTAGAAGTTAGTTATAGCAATATTTTTTGATGGTCAAAAAGCTTCCCCCAGAAGTTCAATGCGCAACTTTTGGGGGATTTTTTATAGCATATTTTATACCTATCTTTGTTCTATGGAATGGTTACAAAGCTTAGGGTTGTTGGGCCTTTTTATAGGCAGTTTTCTGGCGGCTACAGTTATCCCTTTCAGTTCCGATATATTGTTTGTGGGGGCGTTAGCCACAACAAAACGCACAGCTGCCTGTCTTATAGCTGCCACTCTTGGCAGTTGGATGGGCAGTATTATAACATACGAAATGGGGAGATTGGGAAAGTGGGAATGGATAGAGAAGTGGCTTAAAATTTCTCCCGATAAACTGGAAAAACAACATAAATTTGTAGTAAAATACGGTGTTTGGTTAGCCTTGGTAGCATGGTTGCCTTTTGTTGGAGATGTAATGGTATTGGGGCTTGGTTTTTATCGCACCCAGCGCTTGTGGACCTATCTGCTTCTTCTTATAGGTAAGTTTCTGCGGTATCTGTTCTGGGTTTTGATAATTCCATAAAAATTCCGTAGCAGCAGTAATACTTCAACTTGTTTTCAGATTTCACCCCTAAACTTGTACCGTTTTTTTATAAGCACTACAATGAAAGCGTTGCACATCATAACTCCCGTAAAGAATTCCATAGATACGGCTCTAGATACAATAGATGCAGTATTAGCATCAAACATAACTATTCCTTTCCGTTATACGGTTTATAATGATTACTCTACTTCGGAAAATACCGCCATTCTCGAGCAGAAATGCAAAGATAGCGGTGGTTTTCAATTGGTTAATATAAGTGAACTCACCTCCAATCCTTCGCCTAATTATGACATGGTGTTAAGAATGGCACAAAAAGAAGCTCTGGCAGCAGAGGCAGGATTGCTTATTATTGAGAGTGATGTAAATTTTGCTCCCGATGCCATCCAACTCCTTTTAGACCAGGCTAACAACTTGCCTTTATGTGGAATGGCTGCGGCTGTAACAGTAAATGAGAATGGGATTATAAATTATCCATACGAGTATGCCGCAAGCTATGGCAAGCGAATTGTAGATTGTTCCCGTGTATTCTCTTTCTGTTTTACCTTGCTTACATGCGATTTGTTAAAAGCCATAGACTTTAACAAATTTGACAGAAGCCACACTTATTTTGATGCTGTGCTTACTAAACTTTCGTTAAAACACGGCTTTAAGAACTATCTTTTTAATACATTACCGGTATTACATAAACCTCATTCAAGCAGACCATGGCGTAAAATTAAAGAAGCAAATATTCTGCGATATTACTATCTTAAACTAACCGGTAGATTGCATTTGATGAAAGCTTAGCATAGAGATTTTAACCTTGGGCCAAGCAAAGCTTTGCTAAATTTTTGTTACAAAGCCGTAAAAAAGACCTTGTTTGAGAACATTGCTCTCAGCTATGCTTTTATTTTGCGGTGCAAAATGCTGCAGTGAAAAGTTGCAGTGAAAAGCTGCGTGAAACGAACCTTTTCGATAATCCAGATGAGCAAAGCAAAACTTGTTTTAGCTTTGCCATGGCGAGAAACTTTTCGATAAGCTAAATGAGCAAAAAAAAGCTTGCTTGAGTTTGCCATAGCGAGAAAAGTTGCAGTGAAAAGCTGCGTGAAACGAACATTATTCTATTATTAATATTAAAACTATCGGATTATGAAAAAAGTATTGTTTATTGCTGTTGCAGCTCTCGCATTTGTAGCTTGCAATAATAGCAAGAAGGGGAATGTAGAGGAAATCATGGAAGCTACAGAAGCTACAGTAGTAGAAGTTGCACCTGTAGAAGAGGCTGTTGAAGACGCCGCTACTAAAGTGGAAGAAGCTACTGAAAAGGCAGGTGAGCAGGCTACTGAAGTAGTAGAAGAAGCTGCAAATAAGGTTGATGCAGCCGCTGCAAAAGTAGAAGAAGCTGCAAATAAGGCAAAGGAAACAGTTCAGAATGTTAAGAACGCAGCCGAGGCCGTAAAGAATGCAGCTGAATCTGTTAAGAAGTAATTACTAACTATTGTATCAAAAAAGAAAGGGGCGCTAAAAAGGCGCCCCTTTCTTTTTTCTATAAGTAAAGCTCTTAAATGGAGTGTACAGGAGAACCGTCTCGGCGTATTTGCAAGATTATATCCGGCTGACCGGCCTTTTCTAATTCTAACTCAAAATACTCGTCATCAGGAACTTGTATTAGATCAACATCGTCTATTCTCCACCCTGGATAGTTTGTGGAAATATGACTGAGTATAGCAGAGCTAAGCTGTGCTGTGTTAGGTGTTAGATCTATTTCTGTGCGAACCCACGTGCCGTCTGTTTTAAAGAGAGATTCGTGCTTGAAGTTGTCGTTTATAAATTCTACTTCATAAAATGTACCTTCCATCTCCCACTTAACGCGTATAGCTTTAGGGTAACGTGTGTAGAAGGCCTCTCTAACAGCCGAAGGTATTGAGGCCGGACTAATATAATTATCTGGAATATCGTTGTCTATAAAAGAATACAATAAAGTGCCATCTTCTTTTATAAATAGGGTAACATCCATTTCGCCGCGTTTTTCCAGTTCTATTTCAAAATAGCTTCCGGAAGGAGTTGTGATATAATTAATGTCGTCCACTCTCCAACCGGGATATGTGGATGTGAGATAGATGTTTACGGCTGCCGGCAGAGAGTTGCTTGAAGGTCTAAGGTCTTGTTCAGTACGAATCCACTTCCATACGCCGCTGTTTTCGAACCAAGCATCGTATTCAGTCTTAGACATAACGAACTCTGCCTTAATAATATTGGCCCTAAACTCCCATTCTACTTTGGTAGCATTAGGAAAGCGTTGGGTAAATTCGTTGCGTACTTCATCCGGAACAGGCCACTTTTCTGGTGTGCTGCTATTCTTGGAGCACCCCAGAAGCCCTATTGCCATAATAGCAATCAGCATTGTTTTCAAAAAAATCTTCTTCATAAGTGCTTTCTTTTATAATGAGTATTTTATTGTTTTTGTTCTAAAATCTGTTTTGTGTCTATAACTTTATCAAGAATCTATTTCAATAACTTTGAACGATTTATTAAATTTTATCTCTAACTTGTTTGATAGTTCTATTTCGTAATATGTTCTTTTCTTCTCTATTTCAAGAATTTTGGCAGAAGGATAATTAGTTTGCACATAATTAAGAATCTGAGCCGGAATTATCTCTATAGGAACAAAAGAGTACTTGCATTTGATTTGCATCCATTCGCCCTTGCTATTGAATTCTATCTTGTCGCCATTTGTAAGAATTACATCGTAACTTACTTTGAATACGTCTTTTTCCATTTTAGATAAGGCAATCTTCTTATCTCCAAAGTATTTCTTTATAAATTCTTGGGAGAGAGGTGGGAGCTTCTCAAAAGAGATAAAAATGTCGTGTCCTGCATAGCTGATCGAGGATACGAATAAGGTGAGGATTAACATCCAAATCGTCTTTCTTTTCATGGCTTGAATTGTTCTGTTGTTATGAATCTGTACACAAAGAAACAATGCAAATCTGAAAAAAATCTGAAAGGGCTTAATTATTTTTTATGGTAAATCTATGTTTACCGTTGACGAAAGAATAAATGATGTCGAGATTATAGTTCCGGCAGATAGATTGTACTATGGATAGTCCCAGACCTATTGATTGCCTGCTGTTAGAAGAATGATAAAATCGTTCAAATATCAGTTTTTTATCTAATTCTTCATTATTAGAAGAAGTGTTTTCAACTATTAAAGAGTTTTTATCTGTTGAAATAAGGATTTCTCCTCCGCTGATATTATGTGTGTAGGCATTTTTTATAAGGTTGGAGACAAGCGTATCTGCCAGATTCTCATCAATGTTCAGATAGAATGGCTCTTTTATTACGGTATTGAGCGATATGTTTTTAGCTGCATATACCATCTGATAATCCGGAACCAGCTTTTGAACAATTTCCGAGATACATACAGAAGCGTGGCTGTGAAACTGCCCGTTATCTATCTTACTTAAAAGAAGTAGGGCTCTGTTCATCTTTACGAGCCTGTCGAGAGTCTGCTTGGTTTTTACAACCGCCTCCATCTGTTTTTCAGAAAGGGTTGGGTCTTCCAACATCATTTCCAACCTGCTAATACTGATGGCAAGAGGTGTTTGCATTTCGTGAGAAGCATTTTCTACAAATCTTTTTTGCAACAGATAGGCTTCTTCCATTCTGCCGAAACTGTCTTCAACTACCTTATTGAGGGTACTGAGCTCATATATCTTGGTGGGATTGTTCAGAGGTTTATTATCTGCTCCCACTCTATAGCAGCCAATCCATTTCAGAAGCACTCGCAGCGGACTCATGGTGCGCTTTACAGACCAGATGCTAAGAATTGATACAAAGAGTAAGATTGCAATAAAGAGAAAAATTATCCAGTAGAATATAGCTTGCTTTAGATCTCTTTTCTCTATGTGAGGGGTAGATACTTCTAATTCAAACAGTCTGCCCTCCTCGTTTTCAAAAATATAGTGTAATACTCTTGCTGGCTCAAACTCGTTTTTTTCGTTGATAAATACATTCCTGTCTTCGTATCTGATTCTTTCTTGAAGTATGGCTTCTTCCGGAGAGATTTCTTTAATGAAAAACTGGTTATTTGAGCCGCTGGACTGTGTAGGCAGTTCTTCGTTTCTGACATGGCGGATGAGGATAGTTTCTGCATAGTCTTCCAGAGCGTCATCTACTTCGTCATTAACCTCATTCATAACTGCATAGTAGAAGAGAACAGACCAGAAGGCCAAGATTACAGCAGCTATGAGAGATAGCCTTATTGCTATTATATTTATCAGTTTCATAAAACTTCTAATTTATAGCCAAATCCGTAAACTGTCTTTATTTCTACTTGCGCTCCGGCTTCTTTCAGTTTTTTTCTCAAGTTCTTGATATGGGCATATATGAAGTCGAAATTATCGGCCTGATCTATAAAATCGCCCCATACTCCTTCTGCTAAAATTTCTTTTTCTACAATTCTTTCTTTTCTGTTAACAAGAAATAGTAGGATATCGTACTCTTTTCTGCCTAAATCTACATGCTTGTTGTTTACATGTACGCTAAAAGAGGTGGTGTTTATCGTGAGGTTGGCTATCGTTACAATATTATTGCCACTCCAGTTAATTCTTCTGAGCAGGCTCTTGATTCTTGCATGTAGTTCTGAGAGATGAAAGGGTTTGGGGAGATAGTCGTCTGCGCCCAGTTGCAAGCCGGCTACTTTGTCTTCTACAGAATCTTTGGCGGAGAGAATGATAACATTCAAATGTCGGTTGTTCTTTTCTGCTTCTCTAAGAAGATCGAGGCCGTTCCCATCCGGAAGCATAATATCCAGCAGAATGCAATCATATTCGTATTCCGCAATTTTTTCAGAAGCTGTAGAATAATCGGCGGCCACTTCTACTAAATATCGTTCTTTCTCAAGAGATTGAGTAATAAGCTCGCGAAGTTCACTGTTGTCTTCTACAACGAGGATTTTCATTCTTTTGTTGTTATTATGCTTTGCTTGCAAAATTAGTATTTAATTACTATATTCGCTAGAGTTTAGTGTTTAACCCTTAATTTAAATTGAAATTATGAAAAAGATTATTGCAATTTTGTGCGTGTGCGCCTTCTTGATGAGCGGAACTTACGCTTTTGCATCAATTTCTTTAGACGAGCCTCAGAAGAAAGAGGAAGTACAGAAGAAAGAAGCTAAGAAGCAGACAGCTTCTAAGAAGAACGAAAAGGAGAAGAAAGTTGAGAAAAGAGGCGATAAGAAAGAGGATAAAAAAGAGGACAAGAAAGAGACACCTAAACCTGCCAAAAAGGATGCAGAGCATGATCCTGCGAACACCGATACTAAATAGTTCGCTTTGCATCTTTTTTATGGAACTACAAAAAA